>NZ_CVTX01000182.1:0-4684 GCF_900005715.1 Pseudomonas sp. 34 E 7 | reverse complement strand
GCAAAACGCTCTTGCCCCACCACTCGGCACCTCGCTTAGGCTCGGTGTGCCCGAACGCAGGCTTGAATCCGTGGGCCGCCGCAATGGGCCATCCTTGGCCCAGTGCGGCTAACCCGGCGTCCTGCCGGGTTACCCACGGATTCAAGCCTGCGTTCGGCCAGCGTGGTTTAACGGGGCGCTTAGATCTAAAGCCAGATCAAGAGCGACTCGCTTCGCATCGTGGTTACGGTTGAGCGCTACAGAGTTGTATAGATACCTATGCCTATACGGCAAGCCAAATGCACGCATTGAACATCCATCGCGCTTGAGTGGATTGCCGCACCGCCCCGACAGCCCTTATTCTCGACACTCCCGCCCAACCCAATCCAGAGCCGCCATGGACCTCCCCACCCTCGCCCTCTTCCTGCCTGCCTGTTTCGCCCTGAACATGGCACCCGGCCCCAACAACCTGCTGTCGGTGAGCAACGCCACCCGTTACGGCTACCGCACATCCTGCCTCGCCGGTATCGGCCGCTTGCTGGCCTTCGCCGGCATGATCGCCCTCGCCTCCGCCGGGCTGGCGGTGGTGCTGCAAACGTCGGAATTGTTGTTCTACGGGATCAAGCTGCTCGGCGCGGCGTATCTGTTTTACCTGGCCTATCAGCTGTGGCGCGCAGACCCGCAGGCGGAAGCGGAAATAGCCGCCAGCAAGACGGGCTTATGGGCCCTGGCACGGCAGGAGTTTCTGGTGGCGGCGGGCAACCCCAAAGCCATCCTGATCTTCACCGCCTTCCTGCCGCAGTTCGTGGTGCCCGGGCAACCCATCACCGCGCAATTCGCTTTGTTGGGCGCGATGTTCCTGGCACTGGAATGGATCGCCATCAGCGCCTACGCCTACATGGGCCTGCACATGCGCCGCTGGTTTGCCGAGCCGAGCGGCAAACGGATCTTCAATCGTTGCTGCGCGGGGCTGTTGTCGGCGGCGGCCACGGTTTTGTTGACGGCGCGTCGGGCGTGAACCCCGCGCCTGCCTGCGCAAGCAGTGCAGGCGCCCGACCGCGCTACTCCTTGGTCAAATCAACCAACGGCGTCTGCCGAACCTCAGTTTCCCGCCCGGCCTGAATTTCGCTGACCTGCTTCAAGGCCTTGTCCACAGCCGCCTTATCCGCCAGCAAGCTGTAGCTGATGCGGAACTGCTTGTGTGCCTTGGGCTCGATGGTGGGTACCAGGTTCAGTGGCCGCTGATAACGGCGGTTGTAGGAAAAACTCGTGCCCGGCTCCAGCCCCGTGACATAGCCCTGCCCTTGGGTATCGGTGTTCTTCCACAGGGAAAACACCGGCAGCGTTTGCGTATTGAAACCGACCGACACTCCCAGGCTGCCGGCCTTGTTATGCAGCACGGTCAAGGTATCGCCCTTGGCATCGGCATAGGGCACTACGTTGTACACGGTTTCGTCATAGTCCTTGGTGGGTGCGCGGTAGGTTTGCCAGTCGGCCAATTCGCCCTTGGCCTTGTCGTTGAACGGCGACACCTGCTTCACCGGCGCGGCGAATCGCGCGCCCTGCTCCAGGAACGGCGTGCTGAAGTTACTGTGATACAGCGCCTGGTATTCCTTCGCATAGTCACCGTTGTTGGTCAGCGTGTCGTTGAGCGCGAACACAACGCTGCCGGGCTCGGTGACCAGTTCGGTCGCCACGGAAAAATCGACCTTCTTGAACGCCTGCTCTTTCAGCTCACCGCGCAGAGTGATGGCGTACGGCGGTTTTTCATCGATGTGCAGGGTGACTTTATTCGCAGGAATATTCGCGGCCCGACCATGCAGGGTCAGCAATTCGCCATTGTCGATGCCGGGGTGACCGACCCACTCGTAGCCGCACCGAGTGACCAGCTCGTTGAAACCCTCCAACCAACCCAGCCCACCGCGACCATTGAGCTCGATAAAGGAAGGATTGACCACTTCCTTGACCGGCGAATCCCATCCCATGCGCACATCGCCGACCGAAGCCTGCAACACGTTCATACCGCGAGTCGGCACCACCGAGAGCTTCATCGTGCCGTTATCGATGTCGACAATACTCACCCCCTCCTGTCGACCACCGTGCAAGGTGCGCAGTGTCACGCTGAAGGGTTTGTCGGTTTGCACGCCGAGTTGCTGGCTGGTGACCTGCCAGTTCTGCGCGGCTTTGTCGGTGTCGAGGAGGACGTAATCCCAGGCCATGGCGTGGGAAGCGGCAGAGAGTGCGCTGAGGGCGACAACGATTTTGAGTGGGGTCATGGCGGTAGCCTTTTTTGGAGTTGTGTGCGTTTTATAGACTCGATGAAACGTTTCAGCAAGCTTAAAAGGCGGGATAGCGTGCGTAGATGTAAAAAGGGAGTTGGAGGAAGTTGGAAAATCGAGTCGGTGGTGTTGCAAGCAGGTGCGACCAAGAAAAGCAGGTTGAGCGGTGTGAGCTTCGGCATATTCGTGTTGAGAACACTGCCCTTTTGGGGGGAGGTGAAAACCGGCTGAGTTGTGCTTTCGGGCGTTGCGCTGTTGATGCGGGCAAGCTTGAGTCGGCTGAATTGCAATATCGTAGGCTGTGCCATTTACTAATTGGAATAGGAGAACAGTGCGATGGACATGAGCGGTGGTGGAGAAATCATGACCTACGTGAATGGAGCAATAGCGTTAGTGGCGTTGTGCTTGAGCATACGTAACCGAAAAACTCAGAAAGCGATGTATCGGCTGACCCGGTCCACGCACTGGAGCAGCACGAACGATTTTCATGTGATCAGCGCCGAGCAACTAGATGACTCGGTTTTAGTTAAGTTGGTTTTCTTCAACCCCGGGTCGGTGTCAGCAGTGATACAAAGCTTAGCTGTTTACGAAATCCCCCGCCCAATCTGCTGGTTGCCACGCCGATTTGATTGGTTACGCAGGAAACGTCTAGAACTTGCAAAATGGTGGCCCACCACAGACGAAGAGGAAAAAATACCTCGCTTATTTGCAGAGAGATATCAGGAGCTGATGGTTAAAGAAAGTCGAGTGATACTGGTGAGGCTCCCTGGGATGAACAATCGGCTTACCCATGCGTTTGAACTGAAAACCAATCATGGTGTTATCACGACGTGGTATGCCCTTGATTTCATAGAAAAGGGATTTGCCTTTCAATCCCATCGAAATTTCAAATACTGATAAACGGGGGGCCGTATTTGCTTGGGAAGGCTGCCGTGTCGATGGTTATAAATGCGTGTATGAAGTGAGGAATTTAACTTGCGGGGCGCTGAGTATTAGTTAGTTTGCTAGAAGCAGTCTGCACACTAAGGTCCACCCCTGGTCGACACCCGACAAGTTCATAGTTTTGTACAAACGTATACAAACGTACAAACGGAGTCAGACCCTGAGGGATCCCCGATTTTTCTTACGAAAAATCAAGAAGTTGGAGTTATTGAAGAAGCCTGCATGAGTCGGCAACTTGGTTTGCACCACACAAAAACAAGATCCCAAACCCATGCAGGCCATCCGATTTTTACACAGAGCGCTCGCTCAAGCACTGCCTTCAATCCACTCTCGTCGCCTGACAACACTGATGAGTTGTGTCAGTTCGTTACTGCAAGGCCGCCGCCTGACGCTGACAGCGCTCGGACGTTTTATGCCAGGTCAGGCATTCCCAAAACATGCAATCAAGCGGGTTGATCGGTTACTGGGCAATCAACACCTAAGAGCAGAGCGTCCGCTGTTCTACTGGGTGATCCTGCGGGCATTGCTGGGGTCGGTGAAGCACCCATTAATCTTGGTTGACTGGTCCCGAATTGATGCTCCCGGCAACGCTTTTTTGTTGAGGGCCGCGATACCTCTAGCGGGACGCTCATTCCCTATTTATGAAAGTGTTCATGAACGCGAGGGCTGCCCCAAATATCAAAACCGCCTGCTCAAAACACTGGCTGAACTACTGCCCGATGGATGTGTTCCAGTGATGGTTACTGATGCAGGTTTCCGGCGCCCATGGATGAAAGCAGTGGCCGCACAGGGCTGGTACTACGTGGCTCGTATACGAAATCGGGAGCTTTATCGTGGCGACGAAAATGAGTGGCTGCCCGTGCAAAATCTCTATGCTTTGGCCACTTCGTCACCCAAGTCGCTTGGTCGGGTCGAGATGACGCGTAGCGCTCCGCACTTGATCAATTTGTACTGTGTGCGACATTCAGCCAAGGGCCGAAAGCATCAACGAGTGACTGGCTCAATCGCCAAAAGTAAGCTCAGCCGACAGTCAGCCAGGCGTGAACGGGAGCCCTGGTTACTTGCCAGCAATTTGAGGCAAGACGAATGGAATCCAGCAAAAATAGTGGCGATCTATAAGCGCCGTATGCAGATCGAAGAAGGCTTTCGAGATGTAAAAAGTGAGCACTTGGGATTAGGCCTGAATCTGCATCGAAGCCACTGTCCAAAGCGCATTGAGGTGTTGTTGTTGATTGCTGCTTTGGCCAACTACCTTCTGTTTTTAACGGGGCTGCAGGCACGAGAACGCGGCTTGGAGCGACGCTACCAAAGCAACAGCATCAAAGAAAAGCGAGTGCTTTCATTGTGGCGACTAGGCTTGGAATACTGGCGAAGCTGCACAGATTTTGGAGGACGAGAACACTTGGAAATATTGGAGCGGACTCTGCGTGATGAGGTGCGCCATCAAGCGCAGAGCTTAGGGTGAATTTGTGGGGATTCCTCAG
>NZ_CVTX01000185.1:31999-209083 GCF_900005715.1 Pseudomonas sp. 34 E 7 | reverse complement strand
GGAACCCGGCGAAGGCGCCGACCTGCTGGCGCAGATCCTCACCCAGCGTGGGTGTGACGTGAAAGACACCGAAGTCGCTCCACCTGAGCCGCTGTTCCTGCCGATTGCCGAATTCGAGACCGAGCTGCTGCCACCCGCGCCGGCGCCGTTCCCTGACGAAGACATCATCGCCCAGCAACGCCAGCAGCATTTCGAAAGCGGCTGGGTACGGCCGATTGTCTTGAATGCGGGCCAACCCGTCGCTGAACCTGGCCCGGCGCCGCAGCCCCGCCCGCTGCATCTGCCGATTGCCGAGTTCGAGCTGGACTTGTTGCCACCGCCCGCGACCCCGTTCACCGAACAGGACCTGGTCGAACAACAGAAGGCCCTGGATTTCGACTACCACTGGGCGCGTCCGTTGATCGTCAACAACCTGCGCCTGGCCGCCTGACGCTTAGCGACACACCCACCAGCGTCCCATGTCCAGATGAAAATGGTTACGGTGTGCAGCGTTGTAGTCGGGGCTCAACACCCCGTTGAACGCGTTACACGCGCTGTCACGCACCTGACGCAGAAACCGTGCGTCAGCGTCGTCGCCCGGCCAATCCTTGAGCACACTGATACGGCGTCCATCGGCCAGGCGAAACCCGGCGATATCCAGGGCATTGGCCGAGGCGTGCTGACTGAGGCGGCCTTCGGCGCGGTTGTAGATATTGCGACAGGCAAAACTGCCCAGGTGATCGACCCGCGTCACCGCCTCGCCATAGATCGCCTGAGCCGCCGGCTGCAGGCTGTGCCGCTCGAACAACGCAAAGGCTACGGCCAACGGGCAACTGGCCAGAAAACTGCTGCTCAAGCCCACCTCCCCGCCCTGTACCCGCAATGTGTTGCGCAACGGGCAGGCGGCATCAGGGGCTGAGTCCGCCTGGCGGGTCACCCGCAACCCCGAGGTTTTCAGCACCTGGTCGCACAGCAACGGATCATCCTGCAACCGCCCCAGCTTGTAGCGCGTCAACAGGTTCGGACTGGCGCGTACATCCAGCGGCGCCCAGGGGTTCCACTCCTTCGGCACCGGCACCCAGCCCCGCCATGCGCCCACCGCAACAGCGCCGCCGAGCACCAGCAACGCGCCCATCCACCCGATCGACCGCACGGCTTAGCCCTTGAAGAATTGATTGGCCTGGTCGAACGGCATCTTGCGCTCGGTAAAGGTGAAGGTGCCCGATCCATAGATCTCCTGCGCCGCCCGATAAAACTCGCCATAGGCCGCCAGGGCCAGGGCCGAGCCCACGCTGATGCGCCGCACGCCCAACTCACTCAACTGCGCGACGCTGAGGTTCAAGCCACCGGACATCAACACGTTCACCGGCTTGGGCGCGACGGCCTTGACCACCGCCAACACCTCTTCGGCACTGCGCAGGCCCGGCGCATACAGCACATCGGCGCCCGCCTCGGCGTAGGCTTGCAGGCGGCGAATGGTGTCGGGCAAATCCAGGCGGCCATGCAGGAGGTTTTCTGCGCGAGCTGTCAGCGTGAAGGGAAAGGCCAGGCTGCGGGCAGCGGCAACGGCAGCCTCGATGCGCTCGACGGCCAGGTCGAAGGGGTAGATAGGGTCGGCGGCAACGCCCGTGGCGTCTTCGATGGAGCCACCGACGATACCGGTGGCGGCGGCTCGCAGAATGGTCTGGGCACAGCCTTCTGGAGTGTCGCTGAAACCGTTTTCCAAGTCGGCGGCGACCGGCAGCGCAGTCGCCCGGACGATGCTGCCGGCATTGCCCAGGGTGTCCTCCAGCGACAGCGCGCCTTCGGCATCCGGCCGCCCCAGGCTGAACGCAAAGCCAGCGCTGGTGGTGGCCAACGCTTCGAAGCCAAGGCTGGCAAGCATGATGGCGGAACCTGCGTCCCACGGATTGGGCATCACAAAGGCACGATCACGTGTGTGCAGGGCTTGGAAGGTTTCGGCGCGAAGGGTTTGGGCATCCATGACGGGCTCCTGGCGGGGAAAAGAGCCCTAGAGTAACCCCAGTTGCTCCGCCACGGGTTCTCGATGCAAGGTCGGCAGCGGTGCAAGCCCCGGCAGACGTGCCATCAACTGGTCATGGAAACGCAAGGCCAATTGGGCGGCGAGGCAGTTGTCCGAGGTGTGCAGGAACATGTAGGGGGTGCGCCCCTCTTCGATCCAACTGGCGATCTTTTCGACCCAGGGCATCAGGAACGGATCGTTGGCTTCAAGCTCGGGGTGCCCGATAAAACGCACTTGGGGACATTGAGTCAACGCCGCCGGGCGCGGTGGCACCCTGGGCTTTTTCGATTGGGCATGCAGGACGGCCGCCGAGGTGGAGGTGCAACTGAACAGTGCGCGCGAATCGAGGCACACGCGCTCGACGCCACGGTCACGCAACAAGCGGTTGAGCATGCGCTCGGCCTCGCCTTTGGCGAAGAACTCATCGTGACGCACCTCAACCGCCAGGGGACGATCAATGCCATCGAGGAATCCGGCCAGCTCTCCGAGACGCTGCGGTGTAAAGCCTTTCGACAGTTGCAACCACAACGGCGACACACGCTCGCCGAGGGGGCTCATCAAGCCGATAAAGCTTTCCGCCGCCGGCAGTTGTTCGCGCAAGTCACCGGCATGGCTGATATCACCCGGGAATTTGGCGGTGAAGCGAAAGTCATCGGGCATGATTTCAGCCCAGCGCTGCACGGTTGCGGCCGAGGGTCGAGCATAAAAAGTGGTGTTGCCTTCAACGGCGTTGAAGACCTGGGAATAGAGGCCGAGGTAATCGTTGGCGCGTGCATCGGCGGGGTACAGGTACTCGCGCCAGGCGTTTTCACTCCAGGACGGGCAGCCGATGTAGTAAGGCAGGCGCATCAGATGTGGATATCGAGACCCAGCACTTCCATATCCCATTCGACAAAACCGGCGGTGGTCAGGTAGCTGGCCAGGGCCGTCGCGACGCTTTTGCTCATGGAGCGGGGGAAGACCATGTCTTGCTGACGGGCGGGAAGACCGCTGATGCGTGCTTGAGTGCCGGCCTGCGCGTCGGACTGGACTTCGATGAAGTCCGGCGAGTCCTCGACGGAATCGTCCACCGTCGCGTTAGCCTTGCGCGGCTTACGCTTGATCGGGTACGACTGTGAGGAAAAGCCATCAATACGCATGGACGCGAACTCGCTATCAATAGTGGCATTTTAGTGGCGCAATCCGTAACGCGAAAATGCTCTGGTGATAACTAGAACACATAATTGGTAAAAGGTTTAAAAACCGCTGCAAATTCTGACGATTGGCGAAATTTGCCTCAAAATGCCATCATTTTTGGCGTCAAATAATCCCGCGTTCCGCC
Source organism: Pseudomonas sp. 34 E 7 (assembly GCF_900005715.1). NCBI lineage: Bacteria > Pseudomonadati > Pseudomonadota > Gammaproteobacteria > Pseudomonadales > Pseudomonadaceae > Pseudomonas > Pseudomonas sp. 34 E 7. The sequence goes on along the minus strand of NZ_CVTX01000185.1, from coordinate 205,760 downwards.
TTGGTTTGCGCAACCTTATCGCGCAAGTACACCGGCGCCGCCTGATCAGCGGCAATGGCCTCGCCACGCTCGAATGCAAAGCGCGCCAAGGTCAGCAAATCCTCTGCATGGGGCAGCATCGCAGGGTCCTGGCCGACCAACTGAACGCCGATCCGCTCGCCATACCCCCAGCCGGTACCGGCGCCGAACCAATCGCCGCTGGCATCTTGCGGCAACACCGATGACTCCGGTGCCTGCACGGCCTCAACGCCCACCAGGCGCATTTCACCGGCGCTCTCGCGATAGCACCCCCAATACACTTCATCCATCCGCGCATCGATCGCCGCCGCCACCTGGGAAGTACCGTGTTCACGCAGCGCACGTTGGGCCAGCACCGCGAGGTTGGACACCGGCAACACCGGACGCTCCAGCGCAAACGCCAGGCCCTGCACCACGCCAATGGCAATGCGCACGCCGGTAAACGCGCCAGGGCCACGGCCGAAAGCGATGGCATCCACGGCCGCCAGGCTGGTGCCGGCGTCTTCCAGCAGTTGCTTGATCATCGGCAACAGCTTCTGCGCGTGCAGGCGCGGGATCACCTCGTAGTGGCTGGTTACTTTGCCATCGTGCAGCAAGGCAACCGAGCAAGCTTCAGTCGCGGTGTCCAGGGCCAGCAGGGTGCTCATGGGTGTGGGTGTCCAAGTCGAAAAAAGTGCGCCAGTATAAACAACAACGGCCCGCAAGCGGGCCGTTGTCAATGCAGCCGATCAACGCATCAGCTCAGTGCTTGCAGCACCTTGGCTGTAATCGCCTCCACGGAGCCGACGCCAGGGATATGGCTGTACTTCGGCTTGCCCTGGGCAGCGGAGAGCTTCTGGTAGAAGTCCACCAGCGGCTTGGTCTGGGAATGGTAGACCGACAGGCGATGACGTACGGTTTCTTCGGTATCGTCCTTGCGCTGCACCAGGTCTTCACCGGTGACATCGTCCTTGCCTTCAACCTTCGGTGGGTTGTAGACGACGTGGTACACGCGGCCCGAGCCTTCGTGCACGCGACGACCGGCAATGCGCTGGACGATTTCTTCGTCCTCGACGGCGATTTCAACCACGGCGTCCAACTCGACACCGGCTTTGACCAGGGCTTCAGCCTGGGGAATGGTGCGCGGGAAGCCGTCAAACAGGAAACCGTTCTTGCAGTCTTCCTGGCTGATGCGTTCCTTGACCAGGTTGATGATCAGGTCATCGGAGACCAGGCCACCGCTGTCCATCACACTCTTGGCGATCAGGCCCAGCTCGGTGCCGGCCTTGACGGCCGCGCGCAGCATGTCGCCGGTGGAGATTTGTGGAATGCCGAATTTTTCAGTGATGAACTTTGCCTGAGTACCTTTACCGGCCCCGGGAGCTCCCAGCAGAATGACGCGCATCGATGTGCTCCTCAATTTTTTATAGAGATGACGCTCGGATTCGCCGCGTGGGGCCAATCTCGTAAAAATGTGGTTCCAGGCCGATCAAACGGCCAAAGGCTGATCAAGATACACAGCGGGCCCTTGCCACACAAGCCGCCCAAAGTAGGAGAAACCCGCGCCAGGCGTGCGTCGGCCAACGGGTTTGCCTGAGCGCAACCCCGCCCCTCAAACAACGACCGCCCTTTTCCGGGCGGTCGTCGCAGCTCATTCGCAAGCCGTTGAGAACACGCGAAAAACCTCAACCGGTGTTGCGCAAACCTGCGGCAATACCGGCTACGGACACCAGCAGCGCCTGTTCCAGAGGGCTGTCCTGCGCCGCTTCGCGTTGGCGCGAGCGGGCGAGCAATTCAGCCTGCAACAGATGCAGGGGGTCCAGGTAGGTGTTGCGCAGGCGGATGAACTCCAGGGTGTCCGGGCTGTGGGCCAACAGTTGCGACTGGCCGGTCAGGCCAAGCACCACCTCGCAGGCCTGCGACAATAGGTCGCGTAAATGCGCGCCCAATGGCAGCAAGTCAGGCTGCACCAGGCGCTCATCATAGAGCCGGGCGATATCGGCGTCGGCCTTGGCCAGCACCATTTCCAGCATATCGATGCGGGTGCGGAAGAACGGCCACTGTTCGCGCATCTGCCCAAGCAACTCACCCTCGCCGCGCTCCAGGGCCTTGCTCAATGCCGCTTCCCAGCCGAGCCAGGCGGGCAGCATCAAGCGGGTCTGGGTCCAGCCGAAGATCCATGGAATCGCGCGCAGGCTTTCAATACCGCCGGCACGCCGCTTGGCCGGGCGGCTGCCCAACGGCAAACGGCCCAGCTCCTGTTCCGGTGTGGACTGGCGGAAATACTCGACGAATTGCGGATTTTCCCGCACCACCGCGCGGTAGGCGCTGACGCCGTCGGCGGCCAATTCGTCCATCAAATGACGCCAGGCCGGTTCCGGCGGCGGTGGTGGCAACAGCGTGGCTTCGAGCACTGCGGCCAGGTAGAGGTTGAGGTTCTGCTCCGCAATGTCCGGCAGGCCGAACTTGAAGCGGATCATCTCGCCTTGTTCGGTGGTGCGGAACCGCCCCGCCACCGAGCCCGGCGGCTGCGACAGAATCGCCGCATGCGCCGGGCCACCGCCACGGCCGACGGTGCCACCGCGACCGTGGAACAACAGCAACTCCACTTGCTGCTCACGGCAGATGTCCACCAAACGCTCCTGCGCCCGGTACTGAGCCCAGGCGGCGGCGGTGGTGCCGGCGTCCTTGGCCGAGTCCGAATAGCCGATCATCACTTCCTGCGGGCCTTGCAACCGCGCGCGATAGCCCGGCAGCTGCAACAACCGCTCCATCACCGGCCCGGCGTTATCCAGGTCGGCCAGGGTCTCGAACAGCGGCACCACACGCATTGGCCGTTGCACGCCGGACTCTTTGAGCAGCAGTTGCACCGCCAGCACATCCGAAGCGGCACCGGCCATGGAAATCACATAGGAGCCCAGCGATGCGGCCGGTGCAGCGGCGATTTCCCGACAGGTGTTCAAGACTTCCGCCGTGTCTGCCGACGGCTTGAAGTAACCCGGCAGCAGCGGTCGACGATTGTCCAGTTCCTTGCTCAGGAAGTCGATGCGCGCTTCTTCGTCCCAGTCCTCATAACGTCCCAGGCCAAGGTAGTCGGTGATTTCAGTCATGGCCGACGCGTGGCGAGTGGAGTCCTGGCGCACATCCAGGCGTACCAGGAACAGGCCAAAGGTCACGGCGCGGCGCAGGCAATCGAGCAACGGGCCATCGGCGATCACGCCCATGCCGCACTCATGCAGCGACTGATAGCACAGTTGCAGCGGACCGAGCAGGTCGCGATTGTCCTGCAACACCTGCTCCGGTGCCGCTGCGGTGCCATTCAACGAGGCATGGGCCCACTGGCGCGTGGCGCGCAGACGTTCGCGCAACTGCTTGAGCACCGCACGGTAGGGTTCGACGCTGTCTCCCGCCTGGGCCTGCAATGCCGCGCTGGCCTGTTGCATGGACAACTCGGAGGCGAGTTGATCGATATCGCGAAGATACAAATCCGCCGCCATCCAGCGCGCCAGCAACAGCACTTCACGGGTGACCGGCGCGGTGACGTTCGGGTTGCCGTCACGGTCGCCGCCCATCCACGAGGCAAATCGAATCGGCGCCGCCTCAAGCGGCAGGCGCAAACCGGTTGCGGCATGCAAGGCCTGGTCGGCCTTGCGCAAATAATTCGGGATGGCCTGCCACAAGGAATGCTCGATGACGGCAAAGCCCCATTTGGCCTCATCCACCGGCGTAGGCCGCACGCGACGGATTTCCTCGGTGTGCCAGGCCTCGGCGATCAAGCGTTGCAAACGTTCACGGATGTGCTCGCGTTCGGCGCGGGTAAGGTCACGGTGATCCTGCAGCGCCAGCTGGGCGGCGATCGCGTCGTACTTCTGGATCAGGGTGCGACGTGCGACTTCGGTGGGGTGGGCGGTGAGCACCAGTTCGATTTCCAGCCGCGCCAATTGGCGCGCCAGGGATTCATCGCTGTGCCCTTCACGCTGCAGCCGGGCCAACAGTTCCGGCAACACGCGGGACTCGAAGGGCGCCGGTTGCGACTCATCGCGCCGGTGAATCAACTGGTACTGCTCGGCAATGTTGGCCAGGTTGAGGAACTGGTTGAAGGCCCGGGCTACGGGCAGCAGTTCGTCTTCCTGCAGTTGATTCAGGCTCGTGCTGAGTTCATCGCCCGCGCCGCGCCGGTCAGCCTTGGCGCCTTTACGGATCTGCTCGATCTTGTCGAGAAAATCACCGCCGTATTGCTCTGCAATGGTGTTGCCCAACAGTTCACCCAGCAGGTGAACATCCTCACGCAAGCGTGCATCGATATCACTCATCAGCCACTCTCCAGCCAGAAATCCGGGACGCGCAGGGGGTCCAGAGTGCCGTCGGCGCAGGTTTCTGACAAGACACTTTAAACCTTGCCGCTTCCCGCTAGTCTCAACATCAGGTCGCCGCGTTATGCACACCGGCGGCTGGACACTCATTATTGAGGTTGCCATGAAAATTCGAGACCTGCCCCAGCATTGGGAAGAGACCGCCAAGGGTCAACTGACCAAAACCGAATACGCCATTCATCTGGATGTGGAGGCCGCCGCGAGACTGGCCGCCCTGGCCGAGATGTACCCCAAGCGTCACGCCGAAGAACTGCTCGGCGAGCTGATCGGCGCCGCCCTTGAAGAATTGGAAGCCAGCTTTCCCTACGTCCAGGGGCAGCAGGTGATTGCCACCGATGAGGAAGGCGATCCGCTGTACGAAGACGTTGGGCCCACACCGCGATTTCTGACCTTGTCACGCCGCTATCTGCATGATTTGTCAGCCGGTAATGACGAACAGCAGCACTGATCACTGTTTTACCCCCCCCAATTTAACCCCTGTATTCCGGGCCTTTCAGCGGCCCGGAGTACCGTTGTGCGTGGTGAAAGTTCCAATTTTCTAGAGCTGACCAATCAGTCAGATATTTTTTTAGGCAAATCGCCATCTTCGCTGAACTTTTGAAAAAAGCCTCCGGTCACAGCCAGTAAGCCATCACTTGGAACGCTCGTTTGAACTGGCGTCATGTGCTTTACCGCCGGGCCCGCAAACGAACACCAAGATGGATTTTGATGTTTTTCAGGAGCTACCCAATGGAGTTGAAGACGATGAAGACCAGCACTGCCAAATCCTCGTTTAACCACCTGCGCGGGCTTAAATTGGCCGCGCTGGCAATCGGCACCAGCTTCGTTCTGGCAGGTTGCGCCGGTAACCCGCCGACAGAGCAGTACGCAGTGACCCAGTCTGCGGTCAACAGCGCGGTCAGCGCCGGTGGCACCGAGTTCGCAGCCGTGGAAATGAAGTCGGCCCAGGACAAGCTCAAAGAAGCTGAAATCGCCATGCACGACAAGAACTACGACAAAGCCCGTATGTTGGCTGAACAAGCCGAGTGGGATGCTCGTGTCGCTGAGCGTAAGGCCCAGGCTGCCAAGGCCGAGCAAGCGGTGAAGGATTCCCAGAAAGCAGTTGATGAGTTGCGTAAGGAAGGCATGCGCCCAGCTGCTATCCAGCAGAAGTAAGCCGCTGCCCCTTGATTGCATCGCACCTGATATCGAATTGAAAGGACGACACGACTATGCGTAAACAATTGATGATCCCTGCCCTGTTGGCGATGAGCGTTGCCCTGGCAGCCTGCTCCACTCCGCCGAACGCGAACCTGGAAAACGCACGGACCAACTTCACGGCCCTGCAAACCAACCCGCAGGCGACCAAGCTCGCAGCCCTTGAAACCAAAGACGCCAGCGAGTGGCTGGACAAGGCAGACAAGGCCTACCGCGACAAGGAAGACGAGAAGAAAGTCGACCAACTGGCTTACCTGACCAACCAGCGTGTAGAAGTGGCGAAAGACACCATTTCCCTGCGTGAGTCCGAAGCCAAGCTGAAAAACGCTGGCGACGAACGTGCCCGCGCCCTGCTGGACGCCCGTGACGCGCAGATCAAGCAACTGCAAAACAGCTTGAACGCCAAGCAAACCGATCGCGGCACCCTGGTGACTTTCGGTGACGTGCTGTTTGCCACCAACAAGTCCGACCTGAAATCCAGCGGCCTGGTCAACATCACCAAGCTGGCTCAGTTCCTGCGCGACAACCCGGACCGTAAAGTGATCGTCGAAGGCTACACCGACAGCACCGGTTCCGACTCGTACAACCAGAGCCTGTCCGAGCGCCGCGCCGCTTCCGTACAGCGCGCACTGGCCCAGCAAGGCGTGGACATTTCGCGCATCGTGACCCAGGGTTACGGCAAGGAATACCCGGTTGCCGACAACGGCAGCGTCTCCGGCCGTGCGATGAACCGTCGCGTCGAAGTGACCATTTCCAACGACAACCAGCCAGTCAAGCCACGCTCGTCCGTTGCTAACTGATTGATTGAAGCGGCATAAAAAAACCCACCTTATGGTGGGTTTTTTTTCGGCTCGTCGAACTGTACGGTTCGACCGGTATCTTCAGCCGGCATTTGAATCTGCGGGCCCGCCTGCTTGTCTGCCTGGCTCTCAAGCCTGTTGCGGCGAGCAGCTTCCTGTTCAATCGCCACATGCTGCCTTGCCATGATCAGCATATTTTCCAGCACTGGAATCTTGAATTCCATCCTCGCCTCAAACCGTGTGAGTGACACGCTTTGTGTGGTATCTGACGAAATAAGGTTCCAGGCATTCCTGCCCAGACCGACGACTGGCCATCCGATGCACGAAAAAAAACCGCCCCTGCAGGCTAATGCCGTTCAGTTAAGGCTTTTTGTAGGAGCGAGCTTGCTCGCGAAAAACCACAGGCGCCGCGTTCAACCAGGAAACACGCGTTATCGTTGACGTTTTTCGCGAGCAAGCTCGCTCCTACAGAGGGCGATGTACGCTTAACTGAACAGCATTAGCCCCTGCAGGCGGTTTTTCCATGAGGCTTGATCAGTTGCCGATTTGGCCTGAACCTTGATAGTCCGGCTGCTGGATCTGCCCCTGCCCCTGGCCCGCGCTCTGCCCACCGCTTTGGCCATCTTCGGCACCTTGACCGCCCTGGGCACCTGGAGCGCCCTGCGCACCGCCCGCCTTCTGCGCGAGCAACTTCTTCAGCAGCTCCTCCAATTCCTTGAGGGGATCTTCACCACCGGCACCACTATTTCCCTGGCTGCCTTGAGAACCTTTGGCTTCAATATCCTGGATCTGCTTTTGTACATCTTTAATCTGCTGGTCGAGGCCTTGCGAGCTTCCCTGGCCATTGCCAGCGCCGCCCACACCCCCCATGCCACCCATGCCACCCATGTTCCCGCCGCCCGAGATACCGTTGATTCCTGCCATAAATGCTAACTCCAACCTATGAATTAAGGGACCGATCAGCCTTGCCAATCAGTGAATAATCAGTGGTGGGTGAGTCAGGATGGTTCCGGCCTGTCGAGTGGCTGACATGCGTGAAATCAATAGTCTGTAAAGACTAGGGTGGTTTCCCACGGCTGGGAGGCAGAATTCACTGTTGCAGTTGTGGAGTTTCTTGCCCGATGCAACGCACTGCCTGTTTCTTGTTGTTCACCAGTACGCCGCTCAGGCCTTTCTGGTCGGTATCGAACATCACCAGCACACCGTCCACACACTGCGCCACTTGAGCGGCGGGGGTCAGTGAGACTTTGTAATCCTCCCCCGGCACGGTCTTGAGCATCGTGAATTCACTGAGCAGCAGCGCATCTTCCGGCTTGGCGAAGTGCAGGTAGCCGTAGTACCACAAACAACCGACCGTACCGATGATGGTGCCGATCCCTGTGAGAATCAGCGGGATCATGTTGCGCTCTTCACTCATTGCGGGCTCTCTGATGGGTCAACCTTGGAAAGGGGGTAATTCGGTATTTCGCCCAGACGCCGCAGGCCGTTGAAATGCTGCGGGTCATCCAGGTAACGCAACATGACGGTTTGCCAGGTCTTGTCGGCAAACGTCTGCACATGCCCGCCCCGCGTCAGCTGCAGCACCCTGGGCGGCGGCGCCGCTTGGTACAGGCGTATGCCGTTGGACACGGGCACGATCGGATCATCCAGGCTGTGAAACAGCAGTTTGGGAACGCCCTTGAGCTGGGGCATGGCGTTGATCGCGCTGTCGGCGTCAGGTACCAGCCAGGACAGAGGGACCTGAAACGGCCATGTTAACCAGGATGTGCTCAGGGCAAATTGTCCCACGTCACGATAACTGGCGGGCACACCGTCCAATACCAGGGCCTTGAGCCGGGACTGGCGCTCGGGGTGAGCCGCCAGATAATGCACCGCCAATGCGCCGCCCAGGCTTTGGCCAAGCACGACCAACGGCTGCCCCTGGGCTTCGGGCGCCTGATCCAGCCAACTGAAGGCTGCGTCCACGTCCTGGTAGATAGCCGGCAGTGACGGCTTGCCTTGCGAAAGCCCATAACCGCGATAGTCGAGCAACAGCACCTGGTAGCCCTGCTCCGGCAACCACCAACTGCCGCCCAGATGCCACGCCAGGTTGCCGCCGTTGCCGTGCAGGTGCAGCACCGTGCCTTTGAGGGGCACGCCAGGCTTGGCCGGCAGCCACCAGGCGTGCAGTTTCACGCCGTCGGCAGTGGTGAGGGTGACGTCGCGATACGCCAGGTGGGCTTTTTCCGGCGTGAACGGCAGGCCGGGCTCGGGGTAGAACAGCAGGGAGCTGCAGCCGTTCAATGTGAGTAGCAGGCACAGAATGCCGAGGATTCTCATCCGTTGAGCCTCGTGAGTGAGATGAAATGGGCGGACGTGGGAGATCCCAGGTGAGTCGACGTCCGGTCAAAGGATATTGGAATAGTCCGCCTCGATCCGGTCCAGGCTCAAATGGTTGAGGAAGTTGGAAAAGCACATCCAGGCCGCCAGTGCGTTCATGTCGCGAAACTGTTCGGGCAGGTACTTGGGCGGCACGACCAGGCCTTCGTCGACCAGTTGACGCAAGGTGCGCATATCTTCGAGGGTGGTCTTGCCGCAGAACAGCAACGGCACCTGTTCCAGCTTGCCCTTGCGCACGGCCAGCTGGATGTAGTTGTAGACCATGATAAAGCCCTTGAGGTAGGACAAATCCTTGGTGAACGGCAGACCGGTCGGTACCGAGCCACGGAACACCCGACTGGCGTTGCCGTAGCTTTCCGCCATTTCAAAGCCCTGCTCGCGGAAGAACTCGAACACCTGCAGGAAGTCGGCGCCCTCCTCCACCATATGGATGGCGCGGGTGCGGTTGGTCAGTTTGCGCAGCCGGCTGGGGTAGGAGGCAAACGTGATGATCTCCATCAGGATCGCCAGGCCTTCCTGGGTCACGGTGGACGAGGGTGGCCCCTTGGACAGGAACGTGCAGATCGGCTGGTTCTGGCCATTGAGGGTGGTGCCCACATGCACCAGGCCTTCGTGCACTTCCAGGGCGCGCACGTCACGGTCGTTGAACATCGCGTCGGCGCGGATCTTGATGTAGTCGGCGCCCGCGGCTGCGTCGGCGACGATGCCATCGGACTCGAATACGCGAATGGTCTCCTCGGCCTCGCCGAATACCTTGTTCAAGCGGGTCTGCAGCAGGCTCACCGCATCCTTGGCGGTCAGGGTCTTGGCTTCGTCCTTGAGGTCGCCCCGGCCATCGATGTTGTTCAGGTAGTCCGAAAGCATCAACCCCAGGTCCGCCAGCGTCGGGTCGCCGGCGTGGAAGGCGTCGGAAGCGGCGCCGTAGAGTTCCTGGGAAATCAGGCCGAAGTCCTCGGTGCCACGGGCTTCGAGCATCCGCACGACCATGCGGTACTCCCGGCACATGCGGCGCATGATCTGCCCCACCGGGCTGAACTGGCCGAGACGGCGGGTAATGTCGCGCTCGATGTTCTGGAACTCCAGCTTGACCGCGCTGGAATCGAACGACAACGGCCGGTTCAGGTAGTAATCGCGATCCACGGCGGGCATGGCCTTGCCCTTGGCCTTGAGAAAGCCCTGGCGAATGTTCTCGTCCCACTTCACCGCGTCGAGGACGCGGATCGGTGTTTGCGCCAGCACAATGCGATCGGACAAGCTGCGTATCGTCTGCTGGTAATCGTCCACCCGGTGCTTCCTCTTTGAACGTGGCCTTTCTGGTATCAGACTGAAGCCAATACCAGGTGCATGTAACGCTTGAGTATCTCCAGCATTTCTTCACCGGTCAGCGGCTCTGCGCCGCCCAACAGGCCCTGATATTCCATCCGACTGATAATCGCCGTCAACACCTTGGCATCCTGCTGCGGCTCGCGGGAGCCCAAGACCTGGAAAAACTGCCCGGTGCCTTGCAGCAGGATCTGTTGGTGGGAGCGTACCAGTTCGGCAAGGCGCGGATTGAGCAAGGCTTCCTGGCGGAAGGCCTGCTCGGCCATCAGGTATTCGCGACGGTTGATCAACTGGCGCTGCACATAGTCGGCGGTCAGCCGCGCAATGTCATCGGCCAACTGCGAGCGCGACGCCGGACTGCCGTCGCCGTAAGCGACCATCTCGCGCAGCAGGCCTTCGTTGCGCACCCACAGCTTGCCCATGAACGCGGCGCTGCGTTCGACGTATTGGGCGAAGGTGTCGGTGAGCAGGTCATCGATATCCTTGAAGTAGTAAGTGGTGGCCGACAACGGCACGCCGGCCTCCGCCGCCACGGCCCGGTGCCGCACGGCACGTACGCCATCGCGTACCACGATGCGCATGGCCGCATCGAGAATGTCCTGCCGGCGCTGTTCACTGCCCCGGCGGCTGGCCTTGCGGCCTTGGTACTGGACGCTATCGGCCACGGCAGCGGCAACGCCGGCGGCGCCTTCTTGAGCCATTACGCGGTTCACCACATTTCCCTCTTCTAAGTGTGACGCGCAGCGTCACAGGATGCATTCCCACGCAGAGCGTGGGAACGAGCAACCGATCAACAAAACCTGGCGCTATTTGTTTGACGCGAATTTACGCCACATAAAAAAGCCGCCTTATAAAAGGCGGCTTCGGATTTCGCTACGGTTACGCTTGTGGCCGCATGTGCGGGAACAAGATCACATCGCGGATCGACGGCGAGTTGGTCAACAGCATCACCAGCCGGTCGATGCCGATACCTTCACCGGCGGTGGGCGGCATGCCGTATTCCAGGGCCCTTACGAAGTCGGCATCGTAGTGCATGGCTTCGTCATCACCGGCGTCCTTGTCGGCCACCTGGGCCATGAAGCGCTCGGCCTGATCTTCCGCGTCGTTAAGCTCGGAATAGGCGTTGGCGATTTCACGGCCGCCAATGAACAATTCGAAACGGTCGGTAACGTTCGGGTTGTCGTCGTTACGACGCGCCAGCGGCGACACTTCGAACGGGTACTGGGTAATGAAGTGCGGCTGTTCCAGCTTGTGCTCCACCAACTCTTCGAAAATCATCACCTGCAACTTGCCCAGGCCTTCGAAGCCCAGCACTTTGGCGCCGGCCTTCTTGGCGATGGTGCGAGCCTTGTCGATGTCGTTCAGGTCGTCAGCGGTCAGCTCAGGGTTGTACTTGAGGATCGAGTCGAACACCGACAGACGCACGAACGGCTCGCCGAAGTGGAACACTTTGTCGCCATAAGGCACGTCAGTGCTGCCCAGCACCAGCTGCGCCAGTTCACGGAACAGTTCTTCGGTCAGGTCCATGTTGTCTTCGTAGTCGGCGTAGGCCTGGTAGAACTCCAACATGGTGAATTCAGGGTTGTGCCGAGTCGAGACGCCTTCGTTACGGAAGTTGCGGTTGATCTCGAACACCTTCTCGAAGCCGCCGACCACCAGGCGCTTGAGGTACAGCTCCGGCGCGATCCGCAGGAACATTGGCAGGTCCAGCGCATTGTGGTGGGTTTCGAACGGCTTGGCTGCGGCGCCACCGGGGATGGTCTGCAGCATCGGCGTTTCCACTTCCAGGAAGTCACGCTGGGCCAGGAAGCTGCGGATGTGGGCGATGACCTGCGAACGCACGCGGAAGGTCTGGCGCACGTCTTCGTTGACGATCAGGTCAACGTAGCGCTGGCGGTAGCGCTGCTCGGTGTCGGTCAGGCCGTGGTGCTTGTCCGGCAGCGGGCGCAGGGACTTGGTCAGCAGGCGCACGCTGGTCATCTCGACATACAGGTCGCCCTTGCCGGAACGGGCCAGGGTGCCCTCGGCGGCGATGATGTCGCCCATGTCCCAGGTTTTCACCGAGGCCAGGGTTTCTTCGGAAAGGGTCTTGCGGTTGACGTAGACCTGGATGCGCCCGGTCATGTCCTGGATCACCATGAACGAGCCACGGTTGAGCATGATGCGACCCGCCACCTTGACCGGGATCGCCGCTTCTGCCAGCTCTTCCTTGGTCTTGTCCGCGTACTCTTTCTGCAGGGCATCGCAGTAGTTGTCGCGGCGGAAGTCGTTGGGGAAGGCGTTACCCTTGGCGCGCTCGGCAGCAAGCTTTTCCTTGCGCAGGGCGATCAGGGAGTTTTCTTCCTGTTGCAGGGCTTGCGGGTCGAGTTGTTGGTCGCTCATGTCTTAAATTTTCCATCAGGTTCGTTGTCCCCGGCCAGTGGCCGGGGATCGCCTACAATCTTTACAGCCCCGATTTCAGGCTGGCTTCCAGGTATTCGTCGATATCGCCGTCGAGCACCTTGTCGCAGTCGCTGCGCTCGATGTTGGTGCGCAAATCCTTGATCCGCGACGCATCGAGCACGTAGGAACGGATCTGGTGCCCCCAGCCGATGTCCGACTTGGTGTCTTCCAGCGCCTGGGACGCGGCGTTGCGCTTCTGCATTTCCTGCTCGTACAACTTGGCCCGCAGCATTTTCATGGCGGTGTCCTTGTTGGCGTGCTGGGAGCGCTCGTTCTGGCAGCTGACCACGGTGTTGGTCGGTACGTGGGTGATACGCACGGCCGAGTCGGTGGTGTTTACGTGCTGGCCACCGGCACCGGAGGAACGGTAGGTGTCGATGCGCAGGTCGGCCGGGTTGATCTCGATTTCCACCTTGTCGTCGATCTCCGGGGAGACGAACACCGCCGAGAAGGACGTATGGCGACGGTTGCCGGAGTCGAACGGGCTCTTGCGCACCAGGCGGTGCACGCCGATCTCGGTACGCAACCAGCCAAAGGCGTATTCACCCTTGATGTGCACGGTCGCGCCCTTGATACCGGCCACTTCACCGGCGGACAGCTCCATGATGGTCGCGTCGAAACCGCGCTTGTCGGCCCAGCGCAGGTACATGCGCAGCAGGATGTTGGCCCAGTCCTGGGCCTCGGTGCCGCCGGAACCGGCCTGGATATCCAGGTAGGCGTTGTTCGGGTCCATTTCGTGGCTGAACATGCGACGAAATTCAAGCTTGGCGAGGTTTTCCTCGAGACGGGCCAGCTCGGCGACAACATCGCCCACGGCGCTTTCGTCATCTTCCTCGACGGCCATGTCCAGCAGGTCACGGCAGTCGGCCAGGCCGGTGTTCAGTTCGTCGAGCGTGTCGACGATCTGCGCCAGCGCAGCGCGCTCGCGCCCCAGTTCCTGGGCGTACTCAGGTTTGTTCCAGACACTCGGATCTTCAAGCTCGCGATTGACTTCGGTCAGACGCTCATGCTTTTGATCGTAGTCAAAGATACCCCCGAATAGTTTCGGAGCGCTCGGACAGGTCCTTGATGGTGTTAAGGATCGGGTTGATTTCCATGGCGGGCAGCACTCGTTGGCGAACTTTTGAAAGCCGGCGAGTATAACGGCAAACGCCTGGAAACGGCAGTCCACCCGGCCGAAAAGGCAGAGGTTTGTACACAATCCCAAGACCGATGAAGAGCCCCCTCCCACGGGTTGGCGATACCCCGCGTTAGAAAACCAGCACTACTACTAGCCAAAACTACTAGCCAAAACTGACCGTTCATCTGTTTATATAAATATTCTGAAAATCAAAATTAGGGACTGCTTGGAAGACCACAAACCAGCCCACTTCAACAAAAACAAACAATTAGGTTTCTTTCAAAATTATCCTAAGACTTGAACTGCAAACATACAGGAATACAAACACACCAGTTTCAGAACCGTCTTACAAAGCCTCCTACAGACATCAAGTCAAACCAAAACGCCATCAGTTTTTAATTCCGCCCCTCTCAAATAAGTTTGATCAAAGCAACTGAGATTTTTCTTCAGGACGAACAAACTTTCGAACCCGATCACGCTTACATACGGACGGAGAGACCCCATGGCACAACAAGGGTGGCAGCCAGGACAACCGTTACAACTCAAACCGACAATAATTACCGCCGGGAGACGAAATACTTATTGGGGTGGTGAAGGTGGAGGCTACGTAGGAAGTGGAGATGGGTGGGGCCTTCAAGAGGGGCCACGTCGAGGCGAAGGAGACCGTAGCCGCTTCAAGCATTTTGACTTCCCTAGCACCACCGCCGATTTCATTGGAGAGCAAAAGTACAACCAATCCTTGATTGACGCAGAGTACAGTGCACGGTTTGCGACGCTCGCCGCTGAAACTGAACGCGAACTCGCAGAAAAACAGCAAGCAGCGAAACTTTCACAGCCACTCACAGAAAGTGCCTCAGCCATTATCGATCAAAAAATCACATTTGAAATAATCGACGCAAAAAAAACCAAATACACACGTACTGCACCACTCATTTATGGGCTCTATGATCAAAGCCCTTTTTACCTGATGGAAAACCTAACCTATACAAAGCTACGTGAAACACTTGCCTCTTCTGACCCGATAACAAATCTGGGCGGCGCGTACGCACTTTACGACAACGTATGGAGGGCCGCACAGGAACTCAAGGCTCTCTCGCTCTCCATAGATATTCTGACTAAAAAACTTTCAGGGCTGGCAAAGACCAGGCAAGCGCTGGAGACCCACTTAGCCGAACATGATCCCGCCTGGACGAATTTACACATTGAGTATCTGAAGACCATTGCAGATGAATTGGACATTCACGTGCAGTTGCTGCCGGAATACCTGCAGGTGGAACTCGCTTCTCTTGCCGGTTCGGTCGTTGGATTGACACCCGACCAAACCCTCATGCTTTACAAAACCACGCTGGACAAAATGATCGAAGAAACGATGGCTGCGATCAAACCTATTGATCCACCGTTAGCCATAAACCAGAACGGGTTGATCATTTACTACGCCGCAGCCAACCCACTGGTTACACCGCCATTGAGCAAACCTGAGCTTGAAGGGCTGAAACAACTTATTTATCTGCAGCAGAACACCACGCTTGGCGTGAAATGGCTCAGTCATCATGATTTTGTGCTCAAGTCAGAGTCCGCGAGGTATCTGGCCAATGCCTCCAATGCAATCAGTGACCTCGCAGAACGTGCGCAGCAGGTAGCAACGGCGCAGGCGCGTATTGAAGCGGTACGAGTAGCCAATACCTATCGCCTGTCGGGCCCCGCTTCTGCGACTCAAGCGGTAGTCATGACCTCAGTTGGGACTATCGCTACAGCGGAAGGGATTACTGTCACGCTGCAAGCCGCCATTCGTGCAGCCGTGGCCGCATTGACGGAGTTGGTTGCCAGTACCTCCAGTGGCTTAATGGTAGGTGTTTCAGCTCTGATCTATTCCCCAAAACTCGCGAATGGAGAGCTTCCAGAGCGTTATGCGCTTGGCACACCGGTCTCAACCTTCGTAGCAGACCTTAACGAGTCAACGATAACCTCGGCAGTCAACGGCACAATTGACCTTCCGGTTCGCATGAGCTCGAAGACGGCTGCGGATGGGCGCTCACAAGTATTCGTGGTCAACGCCGACGGTACAAGCGTGCCTTCCAAGGTCAAGGTGGTTGCTGCGACCTATGATCCAGCGCAGAAGGTGTACACCGTTACTACGGGTGACGCTCCACCAAAATTCTTGATCTGGACACCTGTCGTCGTCCCTGGGAATAGCTCAACAACACTGCCCGCTAATCAGTCTGAGCCGTCCATTTATATTGGTGCTACGGTCACTCCGGTTGAAGGCAGAATTGATTCGTTTCCAGGAGTCAGTGAGGCGAGCTTTGATGACTTCATAACAGTCTTCCCTATAGATTCAGGACTACCTCCGCTCTACATAATGTTCAGGGATCGGCGGGAAGATCCCGGAATTGTGACAGGTGGCGGGCAAGCTGTAACGGGTTCTTGGCTAGGAGCGGCCTCACAAGGTGAAGGTGCCCCTATACCATCGCAAATTGCCGATAACTTAAGAGGCCAGGAATTTAAAAATTTCAGAGCGTTTCGCGAAGCCTTCTGGAAATCGATTGCGAACGACTCGGAACTGGCGAATCAGTTCAACCGTCAAAACCTACTAAGAATACTTAACGGCAAAGCCCCATATACGAGCAAACTTGAGCATGCAGGAAAATCTGGTAAATTCGAGCTCCACCATAAGATATTCATCTCCAAAGGCGGAGAAGTTTTCGACATAGACAACATCTACATAGTCACTCCAAAACTCCACAAACAAATTCATGGCAAAGGTGATTAGGATGAAAACTTCAATTTCCGAGTACACAGAAACCGAATTTTTAGAATTCGTAATTTCCCTTTGTGACGCGAGTGCTCGTACTGAGGAAGAAGATGACGAAATGCTATTAGAGTTCACGCGCCTTACAGAACATCCTGACGGATCAGATCTCGTCTACTATCCAAGAGCTGACAGAGAAGACAGCCCGGCGGGCATTGTAGAAGAAGTTAAACAGTGGCGTGTGGCTAATGGCAAGCCTGGATTTAAAATAGAATAATCTCTCTGCTACCTCCTGCCATCGACTCTACATAGATGGCGGGCTTCTTCGTCCAACCACGTTCATGTGCACTTAATTTGGATGAATACCAAGCTCACAATGTGGGAGGGAAGCCCCTCCCACATTTAATGGGTTACAGTCTGAACTCACTCGATGCCGACTTGATTACGCCCATTATGCTTGGCCATATACAGTCCCTTGTCCGCCGCCATGATCAACTGCCGGCAATCGGTGCCCTGTACGGGTGTCAACGTCGACAGGCCAATGCTGATGGTCAGGCTCGAACCTTCCGCCGGCGCGATATGCGGGATTTTCAGGGCGGCCACCGCCATGCGCAGTTTTTCCGCCACCAGCCGCGCACCGCCCGGCGAGGTGTTGGGCAGCACCAGCGCGAACTCTTCGCCGCCATAGCGTGCCGGCAGGTCCGAGGGACGGCTGCTGGCTTCGCGGATGGTATTGGCGACTTTGCGCAAGGCCTCATCACCCTCGACGTGGCCAAAGCTGTCGTTGTAGGTCTTGAAGAAGTCCACATCGATCATCAGCAAGGAGAGCTGGGTCTGGTCGCGCATGGCTCGGCGCCATTCCAGTTCCAGGTATTCGTCGAAGTGACGGCGATTGGACAGCCCGGTCAGTCCATCGGAGTTCATCAGCCGTTGCAGCACCAGGTTGGTGTCCAGCAACTGTTGCTGGCTGACCCGCAGCGCACGGTAAGCCGCGTCGCGCTGCAACAGGGTCATGTAGGAGCGCGAGTGATAGCGAATGCGCGCCACCAGTTCGATATTGTCCGGCAGCTTGACCAGGTAATCGTTGGCCCCGGCCGCAAACGCTGCGCTCTTGATCAGCGGGTCTTCCTTGGTGGAAAGCACGATGATCGGGATATTCGCCGTGGCCGGGTGATTGCGGTACTCGCGCACCAGGGTCAAGCCGTCGAGGCCGGGCATGACCAGGTCCTGCAGGATCACGGTCGGCTTGATGCGAATTGCCTGCGCGATCGCCTGGTGCGGGTCGGCGCAAAAGTGGAAATCGATGTTTTCTTCATGGGCCAGGCCGCGCCGCACAGCTTCGCCGATCATGGCCTGGTCGTCGACCAGCAGCACCATGGCGGCGTTTTCGTCGGTCTTGAAGTCGTCAAGTTGTAGATCATTCATGTGCGGTCACCTGAATTACGCCTGCAAACCAGCACGGCGGGAGATTGTCGATCATGTTGCAAAGACCTCCTGCAATCGCGGCGCAATTCTTTCCAGTGGGCGAATTTCAACAGCGGCGTCAATCGCCGCCGCTGCTTTGGGCATCCCATACACCGCCGAACTCGACTGGTCTTGGGCGATGGTCAAATATCCTTGTTCGCGCATCAACTTGAGGCCCTGGGCGCCGTCGCGCCCCATGCCGGTCAGCAGTACGCCGACGGCGTCACCGATCCAATAGCTGGCGACACTTTCGAAAAATACGTCGATGGACGGCCGGTAAATCTCGTTCACCGGCTCTGCGGTATAGGCTAGCGTGCCATTTTTCAACAAGCGAATATGGTGGTTGGTACCGGCCAGCAAGACCACGCCGCTCTGCGGTGGCTCACCCTCTCGCGCCAGGCGCACCGGCAGGCCGGACGCACTGCTCAACCACTCGGCCATGCCCGCGGCGAACACCTGGTCCACATGCTGGACCAGCACGATGGCGGCGGGAAAGTTGCGGGGCAAACCCTTGAGCAGGACTTCCAGAGCAGCCGGGCCGCCCGCCGAAGAACCGATCGCCACCAGGCTCTGGCGTTTGCCGGTGCTGCGCTCGGGCGCGGTTTCGGCGCGCACACGGCTACCGCGCTGGCCGATCAGCCAGCCGATATTGAGGATCTTGCGCAACAACGGCGCTGCCGCATCCCTGGGGTTGCCCACGCCAAGTGCCGGGGTGTCCACCACATCCAGGGCGCCGTGGCCCATGGCTTCGAACACCCGGCTCATATTGGCCTGGCGGTCGACGGTCACCAGCAGAATCGCGCAGGGCGTCTCGGCCATGATCTGCCGCGTGGCCTCCACGCCGTCCATTACCGGCATGATCAAGTCCATCAGGATCAGGTCCGGCAGCCGTTCGGCACAGCGCTGTACCGCTTCCAGGCCATTACTGGCCACCCATACCACCTCGTGCGCGGGTTCCAGGTTCAAGGCGCGCCGCAACGCCTCGACGGCCAGGGGCATGTCATTGACGATCGCAATCCTCATGCCCGGGCGCCCCCGATCAGCTCAACCACGGCGTCGAGCAAGGCATCGTCGTGGAAGCTGGCTTTGGCCAGGTAATAGTCGGCTCCGGCGTCGAGGCCTCGGCGTCGGTCTTCTTCCCGATCCTTGTAGGAAACCACCATCACCGGCAACGATTGCAGGCGACTGTCACGGCGCAAGAGTGTGACCAATTCAATACCGTCCATGCGAGGCATATCAATATCAGTGATAAGCAGGTCGAAATCCTCGGAACGCAATGCGTTCCAGCCATCCATGCCATCGACCGCAACGGCCACTTCATAACCGCGATTGAGTAATAACTTGCGTTGCAGCTCACGCACGGTCAGCGAGTCGTCCACCACCAGCACCCGCTTGCGCGGTGCTTCGGTGGCCTGCTGGGTGCGCCGGGCGATGCGTTCCAGGCGGCCGGTGTTGAGCAACTTGTCCACCGAACGCAGCATGTCCTCCACGTCGACGATCAGGACCACCGAGCCATCGTCGAGCAAGGCGCCGGCGGAAATATCCTGGACCTTGCCCAGGCGATCATCCAGCGGCAATACCACCAGGGTGCGCTCACCGATAAAGCGCTCGACGGCGATCCCATACACGGCATCGCGCTCGCGTATCACCACCACTTTCAAGGTATCGCCAGGGGTTTGCCCCGGTGGACGCTGCAACAGCTGACTGGCGGCGACCAGGCCGACATGCCGGCCCTCGTGCCAGAAATGCTGGCGACCTTCCAGTTGCACAATGTCCTCGGGCGCCAGGTCGCACATGCGTTCGATGTGTGCCAGCGGGAAGGCGTAGGCCTCTTCACCGACCTCCACCACCAGGCTGCGCACCACCGACAAGGTCAACGGCACCTCAAGATGAAAGCGACTGCCCTGCCCCGCCGTCTGCTCCAGCACCACGGCGCCGCGCAGTTGACGCACCATATGCTGCACCGCATCCAGGCCGACGCCGCGACCGGACACTTCGGTCACCTTGTCGCGCAGGCTGAACCCCGGCAGGAACAGGAACGTGAGCAGTTCTTCCTCGCTCAGGCGCAACGCGGTTTCCACGGGGGACAGGTGCCGGTCGACAATGGTGCCGCGCAGGCGCTCAAGGTCGACGCCGTTACCGTCATCGCTCAACTCCAGCACCAGCAAGCCGGCTTGATGGGATGCGCGCAGGCGAATCAAGCCTTCCGCCGGCTTGCCCGCCAGCAGCCGCTGCTCGGGCATTTCAATGCCATGATCGACGGCATTGCGTAATAAATGCGTGAGTGGCGCCTCGAGCTTTTCCAGCACATCGCGGTCGACCTGGGTCTTTTCGCCCTCGATCTCCAGGCGCACTTGCTTGCCCAGGCTGCGGCCGAGGTCACGCACCATGCGCACCTGCCCGGCCAGCACGTCGGCAAACGGGCGCATGCGACAGGCCAACGCGGTGTCGTAAAGCACCTGGGCGCGCTGGCCGGCCTGCCAACCATACTCATCCAGCTCGGCGTTCTTCTGCGCCAGCAGCGCCTGGGCCTCACTCAACAAGCGGCGGGTATCGGCCAGGGCTTCCTGGGCTTCAAGATTCAGGTCGATGACCTTGAGGTGGCCGTCCAGGGTATCCAAGGCGCGCAGGCTGTTGCTTTGCAGGCGCTTGAGGCGCTGCAGGCTGGCCAGGTAGGGCTTGAGTCGCTGGGTTTCCACCAATGACTTGCTGGACAGGTCCAACAGGCTGTTCAAGCGTTCGGCCGTGACCCGCAGCACGCGCTCACCGCCTTCGGTCATGCGTTTGCCGTGGCGCGGCGGCTCGCTGATGACGGCGGGCACCGGCTCAGGTTCGGGCGCCGGCGCTTCGATCACCGGCATGGGAGCCGGTTCGGGTTTCGGCGCGACCATGGCGCTGGGTTGCGACGGGTCCAGCAAGCGCTCCATCAGCGCCACATAGGCCTGGATATCCGCCGCCCCTACGTTATTGCCCGGGGTGGCGATGCGCATCAGCAAATCCGTACCCTGCAGCAACGCGTCGATATGTTCGGGCTGCAGGTACAAGCGCGCTTCCTGGGCGCTGACCAGGCAGTCTTCCATGACATGGGCCACGCTGACGCCGGCATCCACCCCGACAATCCGCGCCGCGCCCTTGAGCGAGTGCGCGGCGCGCATGCAGGCCTCAAGCTGGTCGGCCTGGGTCGGGTTGCGTTCCAGGGCCAGCAGGCCTGCACTGAGCACCTGGGTCTGCGCATCGGCTTCCAGGCTGAACAGTTCCAACAGCGAGGCATCGCGCATCTGGTCGGGGGTCATGCGAGGCTCCGGGTCACGGCGGACAACAATTGAGCCTCGTCCAGCCAACGCAGGCTGCGGCCTTTCCACTGCAATACGCCCTGGGTGAAGCGCGCGCTGGCCTGGGTACCGGAGGCCGACGCGGCGCTCAAGGTGCGCTCATCGATGGCATGGATGCCATCCACTTCGTCCACCGGCACGACCACCGGGCCATCCTGCGCGGCAATGATCAGCATGCGCGGCATGATTCGCCCGCCGGTGGCGCCGGTATTGGCGCTGTCCAGGCCGAGCAGTTCCACCAGCGACAGGCAGGCCACCAATGCGCCGCGTACGTTGGCCACGCCCAGCAAAGCCCGGGAGCGCTGGTGCGGCAAGGAGTGGATCGGTTGCAGGGGCGCGACTTCCACCAGGCAACGGGTCGCGATGCCCAGCCACTCCTCGCCGAGGCGGAACATCAGCAAGGAGCGGGTGACCACCTGGCTGTCGAGCTCGCCGGCGGCTTGTGCGGGACGCTCGTCCTGCGCCAGCGCATAGCGGTCGAGCAGGCGCGTGGCCGCGGCCGAATACACCGAGCAGTTACGGCAATGGATGTGCTCCACCAGCAAGGGGCAGGATTTGTCGCCATGGATGCCGATGCGGTTCCAGCAGTCGTCGATGGCTTGGGTGTCGGCCAGGGTCAGGTCCAGGCCAGCGGTATCCAGCGCGTCAGGGCTACTCATCGTTTGGACTCACTGTCAGCTCGCTCGCTACGCGCGGCGCGCGCCTGCAAACGACGCGCCCCCGCACTGTCGCCCTGGGACTCGAGCAACGCGGCCAGGTGCATCAAGGCCTGCGGATGCTGCGGTTCCAGGTATAAGGCTTTACGGTAATACCCTTGGGCTTGCGGGGCGTTGCCGGCTACATCGCTGAGCAAGCCCAGCCAGTAGAACACCTGGGCCACCGGCGGATGGCTGCCCAGATAGCGTTCGCACGCAGCGCGGGCCTCGGCACTCTTGCCCTCATTGGCCAAGGTGGCGATCTGGTTGAGCAGCTCGCCGGCCTCCGTATGCGCTGCCTTGACCGGCGCCGCCTGGGCGCCAACCGTACTGAACGGGCGCGGCTTGAGCGTAACAGGCGCCGCACTGCGCGGCGGCGTGGGTGCCGGTATCGGTGCAAACACCGGGGCTGGCGCGACCGACTCCGCGTGCCGGCTGAACGCAAAGGATTGCGGCACACCAATCGAACGCATGCCATGGCGTCCCAGCAGGCTGCCTTCGGCCGGGCCGATAAACAACACGCCGTCCACGTGGGTCAGTTCCTTGAGCACATCGAAGACTTGCTTCTGGGTGGGCTGATCGAAATAGATCAGCAGGTTGCGACAGAACACAAAATCATAACTGGACTCATTGGCCAACAGCGCCGGGTCGAGCAGGTTGCCGACTTGCAGGCGTACTTGCTCGCGCACCCGGTCGGCGATGCGGTAGGCGCCGCCGTCTTCAGTGAAATGACGGTCGCGAAATTCAAGGTCGGCACCGCGAAAGGAGTTCTTGCCGTACACACCGCGGCGGGCACGCTCCACGGACAACGGGCTGACGTCCATCCCTTGCACTTTGAACTGGTGCGGCGCCAGGCCGGCGTCGAGCAGGGCCATGGCAATCGAATAGGGCTCTTCGCCGGTGGAACACGGCAGGCTGAGAATGCGCAAGGCGCGCATCTGCTTGATCTCGGCCAGGCGTGCATGGGCCAGGCGGGCCAGGGTCGCAAAGGACTCGGGGTAGCGGAAAAACCAGGTCTCGGGAACGATCACCGCTTCGATCAGCGCCTGCTGCTCATCGTGGGAGCTTTGCAGGAGCTGCCAGTACGCGTCCGCTGTGGGCGCCTGGGACAGCTGGCAACGCTGGCGCACCGCACGCTCAATGATCGCCTCGCCCACCGACGCGACGTCCAGGCCGATACGTTCCTTCAGGAAGGCCGAGAAGCGCGGATCACTGCTCATAGGCTCAACTCGCTGGAAAACAGCAACGCACGCACGTCATCGCTCAACAACTCGGCCACGCCGATCCATTGCATCAAGCCCAGCGCATCTTCGCGCACCGGCCCCAGGTAGGGCGCCTGGCGGTTATCCAGGCCATAGGGCTGGAACTCGGCGGGGTCGCACCGCAGGGTGTCGGTGGCCTGCTCCAGGATCAGGCCCAGCCACCGCGCCTGGCTCCCGGCTTGTGGCTGATAATTGACCAGCACCAGCCGCGTACTCGTACGGGCCTGGGCCACGGTACCGAAGGTCAGCGCGCTCAGGTCGATCACCGGCACCAGCGCGCCGCGATGGGCAAAGATGCCCGCCACCCACACAGGTGCCTGGGCGATGGGTTTGAGCGGCAGGCGCGGCAGTACCTCGACCACTTCCGTGGCCTTGAGGGCAAAGCGCTCAGTGCCGATGTGGAACACCAGGAACAACGCCTTTTTCGCTGCCGTAACGGCGCCGCGTTTAGCCGCGAAGTCGCTCATCAGACTTTGAAACGCGACACGCCGCTGCGCAGACCCACCGCGACCTGGCTCAGTTCATCGATGGCAAAGCTGGCCTGGCGCAGGGACTCGACGGTCTGGCTGCTGGCATCCCCCAGCTGCACCAGCGCGTGGTTGATCTGCTCGGCGCCGGTGGCCTGGGCCTGCATGCCTTCATTGACCATCAACACCCGCGGCGCGAGGGCCTGCACCTGGTGGATGATTTGCGACAGTTGCTCGCCCACTTGCTGCACCTCGAACATGCCGCGGCGCACTTCCTCGGAGAACTTGTCCATGCCCATCACGCCCGCCGACACCGCCGACTGGATCTCACGCACCATCTGCTCGATGTCGTACGTCGCGACGGCGGTCTGGTCGGCCAGGCGGCGTACTTCGGTAGCGACCACGGCAAAACCGCGCCCGTACTCACCGGCTTTCTCGGCTTCGATGGCGGCGTTGAGGGACAGCAGGTTGGTCTGGTCAGCCACTTTGACGATGGTCACCACCACCTGATTGATGTTGCCGGCCTTTTCATTGAGGATCGCCAGCTTGGCGTTGACGAGGTCGGCGGCGCCCATGACCGAATGCATGGTTTCTTCCATGCGTGCCAGGCCCTGTTGACCGGACCCGGCGGCGACCGAAGCCTGGTCGGCGGCGGTCGACACTTCGGTCATGGTGCGCACCAGGTCCTTGGAGGTCGCGGCGATTTCACGCGATGTGGCGCCGATTTCAGTGGTGGTGGCGGCGGTTTCGGTGGCCGTGGCCTGTTGCTGCTTGGAGGTGGCGGCAATCTCGGTCACCGAGGTGGTGACCTGCACCGACGAACGCTGCGCCTGGGAGACCAGCGCGGTCAGCTCGGTCATCATGTCATTGAAGCCGGTTTCGACCATATTGAATTCGTCATTGCGCTCCAGGTTCAGGCGCTTGCTCAGGTCGCCCGTGCGCATGACTTCGAGGATATCGACGATACGTTTCATCGGCGCCATGATTGCGCGCATCAACAGCAGGCCACACAGCGCGGCGGCAAGCACCGCCAGCAGCAGCGAGACGCCCATGCTGATCTTCGCGGCCTCGACCGCGTCATCGATGGCGGCGGTGGCCTCGTCGGCGACCTGCTTGTTCTGTTGGATGATGTCATTGAGCTTCATGCGGCCTGCGACCCAGACGGGCGTCAGTTGCTCGCTGAACAACCTGACCGCCTCGGCGGCGTTGTTGCTCTGCTGAGCCTGGAGCACTTGGGCGAGGATCTGGTTGTAGTTCTGATGCATTTTTTCGAAGGCATCGAACTCGCTGCGGTCCTGGGTGAAATTGATCGTCTGGGCGTAGTCGGCCATGTATTTCTCAAGGCGAGCCTCGAAGGACTTGTAGTCCTGCTTGTCCTCCTCGGAAATGCCCTGGTTTTTGTGGATGCCCACCAATTCCTGGGTTTGCAGGTAGCTGTCGACCCAGGCGCTGCGAATCATCGAGCTGAAAAACACGCCAGGCACAGCGTCATCGCGCACGGAGCTCTCACTGGTTTCGATTTTCAACAGGCGCGAATACGAGAGCACGACCATCAGCAGCATGATCGCGATAATTACCGCAAAGCTCGCCAAAATCCGTTGGCGCAGGGTCCAGTTCTTCACAGTAATTCCTCGCAGATCCATTCAAATGGAGGGGAGTATAGCTGAGCGATGGCGTGTATTAACCAATGGTTTGCGGGGACACTGCAGGTGCCGTCGCCGCCTTGCGGCAGGCGCCCTGGCGCTTTGAACCAAGCCGGGTTTGAAGGTGGGAGCAGGCCCGCTCCCACCTGTGGACAGGTAGGCGGTTTTATTCGAGGTTAAGGCGCACCTGTTTCTCCAGCTCCGCCTTCAGGCCCGGCTCCAGCTTCAGCTGGCGCGCCAGTTCGTCCAGGTAGGCCTTCTCCATGAAGTTTTCCTCGTCCACCAGCATCACACTGGCGATGTACATCTCGGCGGCCATTTCCGGAGTACCGGCGGCGCGGGCGACATCGGCCGGGTCGAGGGGTTTGTTCAACTCGGCGTGCAGCCAGGCTTGCAGTTCGCGGTCATTGTCGAGCTTGGTGAACTCGCCTTCGATCAACGCCCGCTCACGCTCATCCACATGCCCGTCGGCCTTGGCGGCAGCGACCAGCGCCTTGAGAATGCCCTGGCTGTGTTGCTCGACCTGGGCCGGCGGCAGACGATCAATGGTTTGCGGCTCGCCCTGGGGCGCGCTGGCCTGTTGTGCCTGCCAGTTGCCGTAGGCTTTGTAGGCAATGACTCCCAACGCGGCCAGGCCTCCGTAGGTCAGGGCCTTGCCGCCGAACTTGCGCGCCTTCTTATTGCCCATCAGCAAGCCCATGGCTCCGGCCGCCAAGGCACCGCCGCCTGCGCCACCGAGCAGACTGCCGAGCCCGCCACTGCCAAGCAGCCCGCCAAGGGCGCCTTTGTCAGTTGATTGACGCTGGCCGCCGGCCTTGTTCTGCAACATATCCTGGCCAGACTTGAGCAACTGATCGAGCAATCCACGGGTATTCATTCGTAGCCTCCAGACACTTGGGTTCGTAGGACCAATAGGCCCTCAGCGTAAAACTAAGTGCCAAAAACGCTCTATCTAGAGTGCTTCCAGATGTAACGCCCTGCCCTGGCGTCGGAAATGTCTTGTTGCACAGCGGCGCCATCATGCTGCCATCAATGATTTTTCCTTCACCATCGAACCGCTTAAGCTATCCGGCGTCTGTTTATTGTCCGTTGCGTTTGGCCGAAGGCATGTCCGAACCGTTATTTCTGATCCGTTACGTGCCAGGAACGGCGCGGGATTCGCTCACGACAGGTTGTCTCTATGCACCGCAGGAATTTGCTCAAAGCGTCCATGGCCATTGCGGCCTACACCGGTTTGTCGGCCAGTGGCCTGCTGGCCGCGCAGGCCTGGGCCGGGAACCGTGCCGCCGACGGCAAGGCCGTGGCATTCGATTTCGACACGCTCAAGGCCCAGGCCAAACAGCTCGCCGGCGCCGCCTACAAAGACACCCGGCAGGTGCTGCCGCCCACGCTGGCAACCATGACCCCGCAGAACTTCAACGCCATTGGCTACGACGGCAACCATTCGCTGTGGAAGGAACTGAACGGGCAACTGGACGTGCAGTTTTTCCACGTCGGCATGGGCTTCAAGACGCCGGTGCGCATGCACAGTGTCGACCCCAAGACCCGCGAGGCCCGCGAAGTGCATTTCCGCCCTTCGCTGTTCAACTATGAAAAAACCACCGTTGACACCAAACAGCTGACCGGCGACCTGGGCTTCTCCGGGTTCAAACTGTTCAAGGCGCCGGAGCTTGACCGCCATGATGTGCTGTCGTTCCTGGGTGCCAGCTACTTCCGCGCCGTCGACTCCACCGGCCAGTACGGCCTGTCGGCGCGCGGCCTGGCGATCGACACCTACGCGAAAAAACGCGAGGAATTCCCCGACTTCACCCAGTTCTGGTTCGAAACCCCGGACAAGGACGCCACCCGCTTCGTGGTCTACGCCCTGCTCGATTCCCCCAGCGCCACCGGCGCCTATCGCTTCGATATCGACTGCCAGGCCAATCAAGTGGTGATGGCGATCGATGCCCATATCAATGCGCGCACCGCCATCGAACAATTGGGCATTGCGGCCATGACCAGCATGTTCAGTTGCGGAACCCACGAACGCCGGATGTGCGACACCATCCACCCGCAAATCCACGACTCGGACCGCCTGGCCATGTGGCGCGGCAACGGTGAGTGGATTTGCCGTCCGCTGAACAACCCGGCCAAGCTGCAGTTCAACGCCTTCGCCGACACCAACCCGAAAGGCTTCGGCCTGGTGCAGACCGACCACGAGTTCGCCAGCTATCAGGACACCGTGGACTGGTACAGCAAGCGCCCCAGCCTCTGGGTAGAACCCACCACCGCCTGGGGCGAAGGCTCGATCGACTTGCTGGAGATCCCCACCACCGGCGAGACCCTGGATAATATCGTGGCCTTCTGGACCCCGAAAAAGCCGGTGATGGCGGGCGATTCGCTTAACTACGGCTACAAGCTCTACTGGAGCGCCCTGCCGCCGGTGAGCACGCCGCTGGCCCAGGTCGACGCGACCCGTTCGGGCATGGGCGGATTTACCGAAGGCTGGGCCCCAGGCGAGCATTACCCCGAGGTGTGGGCACGTCGCTTTGCGGTGGACTTCAAGGGCGGCGGTCTGGATCGTTTGCCAGCCGGCACGGGCATCGAACCGGTGGTCACCTGCTCGCACGGCGAGGTGAAAGACTTCAGCGTGCTGGTGCTCGACAACATCAAGGGCTATCGCATTCTGTTCGACTGGTACCCCACCAGTGACAGCGTGGAGCCGGTAGAGCTGCGTCTGTTTATCCGCACCCAGGACCGTACTCTGAGTGAGACTTGGCTGTATCAGTATTTCCCGCCTGAGCCGGCGAAGCGTAAATACACCTGAGACGGCGGCCCACGCTGTGGGAGCAATGCGCTCCCACACGGTGTCCGCCCACCCTTCAAAACCGCGACACGGTTTTCATCGCCCCAATCAAATACCGCATCGCAACCTGATCGCTCTCGGTCAGGGTGCGATAATGCGCCAGCAGTTCGACTTCATCCGAACTCAACCTGCGGCCACGCAAGGACATCCTGCGGATCAGAAAAGACGCCATCACACCCGCTACACCATAGGACTTGGCCATGGACTGCTTCTCCTGATATCGATCCAATACTCCTGCTGCCCATTATCCGCGTGACGTGAAGCGGACTGACTTCCTGGGCCGAAAATCAGGCTTACCTTAAGCGTAGAAACAATCTGGTTACGTGTGGGATTTTTTTAGAGTATTCACTTAAATAATTGCGTCGGTAATAAATACCTACAACCCTTTCTCACGCCTTCACCGACCACTCAGATCGATCTGCGTCATCACCACGAGCAAAAAAAACCCACCGTGTCAGGGTGGGTTGTGTGGGCATACGCTAAGGGTCAATCCCTGAGATCCGATTCATGAATCGGCTGGTCGCGGTGCGTCGCCCGTTGATATTGCGCCGGCCAGATCGCCTTGCGCCCGCCCAGGTCATCGTCGGCATGCAGCGGCCAGTACGGGTCGCGCAACAATTCGCGGGCCAGGAAGATAATGTCGGCCTGGCAGGTGCGCAGGATGTGTTCGGCCTGGGCCGGTTCGGTGATCATGCCGACCGTGCCGGTGGCGATGCCCGACTCTTTGCGTACCCGCTCGGCAAAGCGCGTCTGGTAACCGGGGCCGGTAGGGATTTCGGCGTTGGCGGCGGTGCCGCCGGAGGACACGTCGATCAAGTCCACGCCCAGGTCCTTCAGGCGGCGCGCCAGTTCCACGGTTTCATCGGGGTTCCAGCCGTCTTCCACCCAGTCGGTGGCTGACACGCGCACAAACAGCGGCAGGTTCTGGGGCCAGACTTCGCGCACCGCGCGGGTCACCTCCAGGACCAGGCGGATGCGGTTTTCGAAGGAGCCGCCGTACTGGTCCTGACGCTGGTTACTGATGGGCGACAGGAACTGATGCAGCAGGTAACCGTGGGCGGCATGGATCTCCACCACTTCGAAACCTGCGGCCAGGGCACGCTTGGCGGCGGCGACAAAATCGGCGATCACTTGGCGGATCTGTGCCTCATCCAGCGGCTTGGGTTGCGTGTGCTGAGGGTCGAATGCGATAGGCGACGGGCCTACCGGCACCCAGCCACCGTCCTCTGGCTTGACGCTGCCATGCTTGCCGATCCACGGCCGATAAGTGCTGGCCTTGCGCCCGGCGTGCGCCAATTGAATACCGGCCACCGCGCCTTGCGCCGCGATAAAGCGTGTAATGCGTTGCAACGGTTCGATCTGTTCGTCTTTCCACAACCCCAGGTCCTGGGCGGTGATGCGGCCATCGGCGGTCACGGCGGTGGCTTCGGTGAAGATCAGCCCGGCGCCGCCCACGGCACGGCTGCCCAGATGCACCAGGTGCCAGTCGTTGGCCAGGCCATCATCGCTTGAGTATTGGCACATCGGTGATACCGCGATGCGGTTCAGCAGGGTGAGTTGACGCAGGGTATAGGGTTCGAGCAGCTGACTCATGGCGCACCTCTTCGGGTTCTGTGGGCAAGCTCCAAGGCTCTCTTTCATGGTGCTTAGAGCCTAGTCGACAACGAACAATCGCACAGGGTTCCAGAGGTAAAGGGCTCCAGAGGTAAACCGGGAGCCGATTGCCGGCCCCCGTGCTGCAGCGCCTTACATCTCGACCTGAGTGCCCAGCTCGATCACCCGATTGACCGGGAGTTTGAAGAAGCGCAGGTTGCCGTTGGCATTCTTCAACATGAACGCGAACAACGCTTCGCGCCAGCGCGCCATGCCTTTGATACGCGAGGCGATCACGGTTTCGCGGCTGAGGAAGTAAGTGGTGCGCATCGGGCTGAAATCCAGTTCGTCCAGATGGCACAGTTTCAGTGCCTCGGGCACGTCCGGCTCATCGGTAAAACCAAAGTGCAGGATCACCCGGAAGAACCCCTCGCCATAGGCGTCCACTTCGAAACGCCGCGTCGCGGGCACACGCGGGATGTCTTCGTAGACCACCGTCAGCAGCACCACCTGCTCGTGCAGCACCTGGTTATGCAGCAAGTTGTGCAGCAGCGCATGGGGCACGGCATCGGGCCGGGCTGTGAGGAAGACCGCCGTGCCCTGCACGCGATGGGGCGGCTGCACGCGGATACTGCCGATAAATATCGGCAGCGGCAGGCCGCCCTCGTCGAGGCGCTCGACGAGCAATTGCTTGCCGCGCTTCCAGGTGGTCATCAGCACGAACAGCACGATCCCCGCCAACACCGGAAAGGCGCCGCCCTGGATGATCTTCGGCACGTTGGCGGCAAAGTACAGCCCGTCCACCAACAGACAGCAGAGCAACACCGGCACCGCCAGCACCGGCGGCCATTTCCACAGCAGCAGCATCACCGCAGACACCAGGATCGTGGTCATCAGCATGGTGCCCGTCACCGCCACGCCATAGGCGGACGCCAGCGCACCGGAGGATTCAAAACCCAGCACCAGCAGGATCACGCCCACCATCAGCGACCAGTTCACCGCGCCAATATAGATCTGGCCCTGTTCGGCGCTGGAGGTATGTTGAATGTGCATGCGCGGGATATAACCCAGCTGGATGGCTTGGCGCGTCAGGGAGAACGCACCGGAAATCACCGCCTGGGAGGCAATCACGGTGGCCAGGGTCGACAGCACCACCAGCGGAATCAGCGCCCAGCTCGGCGCCAGCAGGTAGAACGGGTTGCGCGCCGCTTCCGGATCGCCCAGCAACATGGCGCCCTGGCCGAAATAGTTGAGCACCAGCGCCGGCAGCACCAAAATGAACCAGGCACGGGCGATGGGTTTGCGGCCGAAGTGGCCCATGTCGGCATACAACGCTTCGGCGCCGGTCAGTGCCAGCACCACCGCGCCGAGGATGGCCACGCCGATGCCGGGGTGAGCCTCGAAGAAGCGCACGGCCCACATCGGGTTCATGGCGCTGAGCACTTCAGGGTGCAGGGTGATGCCATACACGCCAAGGCCGCCCAGCACCAGGAACCAGGTCACCATCACCGGCCCGAACAGCTTGCCGATGCGGTCAGTGCCGTGTTTCTGGATCAGGAACAGCGCCACCAGGACCACCAGCGCGATGGGCACGACCCATCGTTCCAGGCCGTCGAACGCCAACTCAAGGCCCTCCACGGCCGACAACACCGAAATCGCCGGGGTGATCATGCTGTCGCCGTAGAACAGCGCCGCTCCACACAAGCCGCACACCACCAGGAAACTGCGCAATTTCCTGCGCTCCCCGGCCGCACGACGTGCCAGAGCGGTCAGCGCCATGATGCCGCCTTCGCCCTGGTTGTCGGCACGCAGCACGAACAGCATGTATTTGATCGACACGACCCAGATCAGCGACCAGAAGATCAGTGCCAGGATCCCCAACACCCCGTCATGATTGACCTGCACCCCATAACCGCCATTGAACACCTCTTTAAGGGTGTAGAGCGGGCTGGTCCCGATATCGCCATACACCACCCCGACCGCTGCTACCAGCATGCCAATCGGCTTGGCGTTCGAATGCTCGGCACCCGCTGCCTGACTACTTGCCTGACCCATCAACCACTCCTGCCCTTTGACCTGAGGTCGCTTATAAACAACGTGCTCAAACTGACCGTAGCATGCGCTGTTTTACTTCTCGTAACAGACGTTTTGTTGACCTTCGGATTTTACCTACGCGCAACGGCGCGAAGCATAGCGCAGCGCTGGTCGCATTTCTCTGCATTAAAACAGGCGTCTTTTTGCCTGCATTGACGTCACTGAGTACCAACGCTACGTTTTCGCGTGTTAAAGGCACCGTGATTCCGACGTATGGGGGGCCGGGCGTCACGCTTGGAGCAAAAAGCGTTTGCTCGGTTTTGACGGGTTGATCCATACTCAAGACGTAGCCACAACGTAGCTACATTTTTGATAGGGAGTCACGATATGTCTGCATTACTGAAAACCACTGATGTGCGTTGTCGCATAGACGAGGATTTGAAGGAGCGTGCCACTGCTGTGCTCAATGCCTGTGGGCTTAGCCTCAGTGACGCCATGCGTCTTTTCCTCCGTCAGGTAGTGACGACGCAAGGGCTGCCTTTCGAGGTACGCATCCCTTCGGAGAAAACCGCTCGCGCCATGAAGCAAGCGCATGCTATCCGTCGCCAGTTCGACTCGATCGATGACATGCTAAGGGACGCCGATGGCGAAGCAGGAGAAGAAGCAAAAACGCGCTGACATACCCAAGCAATGCGCACAGACACCTGAGTTTAAAAAATCCTGGGAGCGCTATAAACGCGCCGGGCGTCGAGACATGAGTGAGGTCAGGGTAGTGATGGTTTCGCTTTTTTTGGGCGAACAACTACCCGCCGAGTATCGAGACCATGCGCTTACCGGAAACTGGGACGGGTTCAGAGAATGCCATATTGGTGGTGATTTCCTGCTGATTTACGAACATTCACGGGCTGACCTGATCACCTTTGTAGACTTGGGGAGCCACGCTGAATTATTTGCTTAGGCATTGGGGTATTGAAGAGCACAGCGCTCGTCGCATTTCCCCGCATAAAGCTGGTCAAGCGCGCTGCCCGCCCTTCACGGTGGCGGCGTCATTCGATACCGAGGTTAGACATGTCCACCACCATCGAAAAAGCCAACCCCAAGGTTGGCTTTGTTTTCCTGGGTTGCCCCTAAGATCTTTACTCTACACTTCATTTTCTTGATCTTTAGTAACACCCCCTTAAAGGCAAGGCCATAGGCGGTTAGCAAAAATGGGATAGAATGAAGGCTGACGGAGGAATACAGAGTGAACAAAGCAGCTCAGCAAAAAAAACATACCCGAATTACGCACGGCAAAATGGTGTCAGTGACCATTCGTGGCCGGAACGGAAGCTTCAAGGCTCTCCTTTCAAGCGCGGACGATGTAGTTGAACGGCATGTCACGAAAAGCCTCTCGAGCAGCGTGTTGAATCAAAAAGACTCAACGCATCGTCCAATGCGTGCGCCCCACCTGTCGGGCCTTGAACGCGATCTGGAAGAGTTGAAGAAGGTTGTTGCAGCACTGGCCGTGCGCTCTGTCGCGCATGAAGAGAAGGCCGCTGATTTTGATGTCGAGGGCATAACCGTGCTTGACGCCAACACAGCGTACCAACTCCTAGATAATCCCCCTGAGCCCACTGACACACTCCGCAACCTGCTGGCCTTGCGCTAAGGGCTTTCAATGGATTTCATCACCGTCGACTTCGACAGGTCGATTGACCGCTCTGCATTTGATTGCGGGCCGCACCCAGCCTTGAACACGTACATTGCCCAGCACGCAGGGCAAGACCAAAAGCGAAACGTCTCCCGCACATTCATGTACGTCGAAGATGGGGCACTGCTGGGCTATTACACCCTAGCGAATGCCTCTGTAGCCCTGCAAGAGCTAAGCGATGACCAAAAAAAGAAAATGCCTCGGTATCCTATGCCGGCAGTGCTTTTGAGTCGTCTGGCGATCGACAAGGGCACTCAAAGCAAGGGGCTCGGCCAGAGATTGATGTCTGACTTCTTCCGTCGCGTGTACACGGTTTCCAAGCAGTCTGGTGTAGCGTTTGTGATCGTCGATGCAAAAGACCAAGATGCTGCGGATTACTACCAGCGTAAGTTAGGGTTTGTGCCATCCACGAATAACCCCCTTCGCTTGGTACTTTCTACCGCAACCTTCATCCAGACGTTAGAAAGTAACTTGCCGCAGGCATAGCTCGTACCTGGTCATCCACAGGCCAGCAATGTGCACATTTGTGCAAACCGGTGAACCTGGAACATTTGGCGATAGACCACGTAAACCGTGGTCTTCCTTCTCCCAAGCCATCTACCAAGCTTTGACTTAGAGCGCCTTTGCGCAAAGAGCTCGCCAGCAGTGCTTTGGCTTATGCGGTGAATAAAGCGTCTTGAAGAGTCAGGCAACGTTTAAGCGAGAGCTTTATGTGCATATGCTGGTCACACAGATGCGGTGCAAGGGCGTGCCGCTTACACCTCAAGAAAGGCGTCGTTACCCGCCCATAGCAGGAGACATGCGCGTAGACTCGGCGATATCCGGCGAGTTAGGGCGCAGCTCTAATATCCGATGCATGTACGGATAATTGCCGATCTAGCGCTCGTCGCATTTCCCCGCATAAAGCTGGTCAAGTGCGTTGCCCGCCGCTAGAATTGCGCACTTTTTGATCAGAGGCGCACCAAGCGCCCGTCCGCTGCCTGCCCTTCACGGTGGCGGCGTCATTCGATACCGAGGTTAGACATGTCCACCACCATCGCAAAAGCCAACCCCAAGGTTGGCTTTGTTTCCCTGGGTTGCCCGAAAGCTCTGGTCGACTCCGAGCGCATTCTCACGCAACTGCGTATGGAAGGTTATGACGTCGTCTCCACTTACCAGGACGCGGACGTGGTGGTGGTCAATACCTGTGGTTTCATCGACTCGGCCAAGGCGGAGTCCCTGGAAGTGATCGGCGAAGCCATCAAGGAAAACGGCAAGGTCATTGTGACCGGCTGCATGGGCGTGGAAGAAGGCAATATCCGCAACGTCCACCCAAGCGTGCTCGCCGTGACCGGCCCGCAGCAGTACGAACAGGTGGTCAACGCCGTGCACGCCGTGGTGCCACCGCGCCAGGACCACAACCCGTTGATCGACCTGGTGCCGCCGCAAGGCATCAAGCTGACGCCGCGTCACTACGCCTACCTGAAGATTTCCGAAGGCTGCAATCACAGCTGCAGCTTCTGCATCATCCCGTCGATGCGCGGCAAGCTGGTCAGCCGCCCGGTGGGCGATGTGCTGGACGAGGCCCAGCGCCTGGTCAAATCCGGCGTGAAAGAGCTGCTGGTGATCTCCCAGGACACCAGCGCCTACGGCGTCGACGTGAAGTACCGCACCGGTTTCTGGAATGGCGCGCCGGTGAAAACCCGCATGACCGAACTCTGCGAAGCGCTCAGCAGCCTGGGCGTGTGGGTGCGCCTGCACTACGTTTACCCGTACCCGCACGTGGACGAGCTGATTCCCTTGATGGCCGCCGGCAAGATCCTGCCGTACCTGGACATCCCGTTCCAGCACGCCAGCCCCAAAGTGCTCAAGGCCATGAAACGCCCGGCCTTCGAAGACAAGACCCTGGCGCGGATCAAGAACTGGCGCGAGATCTGCCCGGAACTGATCATCCGTTCGACCTTTATCGTCGGCTTCCCCGGTGAAACCGAAGAAGACTTCCAGTACCTGCTGGACTGGCTGACCGAAGCCCAGCTGGACCGCGTCGGCTGCTTCCAGTACTCGCCGGTCGAAGGCGCGCCGGCCAACCTGCTGGACCTGGCCGTGGTGCCGGACGACGTCAAGCAGGACCGTTGGGAGCGTTTTATGGCGCACCAGCAAGCGATCAGCTCGGCGCGCCTGCAACTGCGCATCGGCAAGGAAATCGAAGTGCTGATCGACGAAGTCGACGAGCAAGGCGCGGTCGGCCGTTGCTTCTTCGATGCGCCGGAAATCGACGGTAACGTGTTTATCGACGATGCCAGCGGTTTGAAGCCGGGCGACAAGGTCTGGTGCACCGTGACCGATGCCGACGAATACGACCTGTGGGCGCAAAAGCGCGACTAAAGCTGTAAAAAATTGAAAAAGCCCTGCTTCTGGACAAGATGCGGGGCTTTTTTAGGTCTATCGTTTTGCCCATTGTTACCTGATTAAAAAAGAGACCGCAGGCATGCGTGAGCATTCGGTTATCCACACCCCCAACAATAGCGATTACCCCGAGCTGGCGAGGATCTGGGAGGCCTCGGTGCGCGCCACTCATGACTTTTTGCCGGAAAGTTACATTGTGTTGCTCAAAGAGCTGGTGCTGACGCGCTATCTGGATTCAGTGATGCTCGTGTGTACCAAGGATTCGAGCCAGCGCATCACTGGGTTTGCCGGCGTAGCGGCGGGCAAGGTGGAAATGCTGTTTATCGACCCCCTGCACCGTGGCCAGGGCCTGGGGCAGCAATTGCTGCGCTACGCGATCAACTGCATGAATGCCGATGAGCTGGATGTGAATGAGCAGAATCCGCAGGCGCTGGGTTTTTACCTCAAGCAAGGCTTTGAGGTGATCGGACGCACGGAGCACGATGGCCTGGGCCAGCCCTATCCGTTGCTGCATCTGCGCCTGCGCCAGCAGCAAATACGCAGTGGCTGAAATGGGGCCGGGATTAACCGGCGCCAGGCAGGTACAATAGCCGCCCCCTTTTGTTACGGCCCTTGTCATGACTGACCCCATACGCCTCTCCAAACGCCTTATCGAACTGGTCGGTTGCTCCCGTCGGGAGGCTGAGCTGTTTATCGAAGGCGGCTGGGTCTCGGTGGACGGTGAAGTGATCGACGAACCGCAGTTCAAGGTCACCACCCAGAAGGTCGAGCTGGACCCCGACGCCAAGGCTACCGTGCCGGAACCGGTGACCATCCTGTTGCACGCCCCGGCGGGGATGGATGCCGAGACGGCCATGGCGTCGATCAGCGCCGAAACCTTGTCGGAAGAACACCGCTTCAGCAAGCGCCCGCTAAAAGGCCACTTCCTGCGCCTGACCGCCAGCGCCGATCTGCAAGCCAAGGCCAGCGGCCTGCTGGTGTTCACCCAGGACTGGAAAATCCTGCGCAAGTTGACCGCCGATGCGGCCAAGATCGAGCAGGAATACGTGGTGGAAGTCGAAGGCGACATGGTCGCCCACGGCCTCAACCGCCTGAACCACGGCCTGACCTACAAAGGCAAGGAGCTGCCGGCCGTGAAAGCCAGCTGGCAGAATGAAAACCGCCTGCGCTTTGCGCTGAAAAACCCGCAGCCAGGCGTTATCGCACTGTTCTGCGAAGCCGTTGGCCTGAAAGTCGTCGCCATCCGCCGCATCCGCATTGGCGGCGTGTCCATTGGCAAGGTGCCGGTGGGCCAATGGCGTTACTTGTCCGGCAAAGAGAAGTTTTAGGCCGTTACCCTTTTCCCGACACCGCCTGATTGGGCGGTGTCTACCCGCTGAAAACCAGGATTGCCCACCATGATTCACAACGACGTACTGCGCAGCGTGCGCTACATGCTCGACATCAGCGATAACAAGATGGTCGAGATCATCAAGCTCGGCGGCATGGACGTGACCAAGGAAGACCTGCTCACCTACCTCAAGAAAGATGAGGAA
This sequence comes from Pseudomonas sp. 34 E 7, assembly GCF_900005715.1. Lineage (NCBI taxonomy): Bacteria > Pseudomonadati > Pseudomonadota > Gammaproteobacteria > Pseudomonadales > Pseudomonadaceae > Pseudomonas > Pseudomonas sp. 34 E 7. The sequence goes on along the minus strand of NZ_CVTX01000185.1, from coordinate 168,435 downwards.
GAAGGCTTTGTGTTCTGCCCGGATGAGGTGATGGCGCATTTCCTCGACGGTTTGGTGATTTTCAAGCGCGGCAAGGATGAAAGCCGTCCGCCGCAGCCGATCGAAACCCCGGTGACCAACAATATCATCCTGAAAAAACTGCGCGTGGCCTTCGAATTGAAGGAAGACGACATGCACGCCATCCTCAAGGCCGCCGAGTTCCCGGTGTCCAAGCCCGAGCTGAGCGCGCTGTTCCGCAAGTTCGGCCACACCAACTACCGCACCTGTGGCGATCAGTTGTTGCGCAACTTCCTCAAGGGTCTGACGCTGCGGGTCCGTGCGTAAGCCATGAGTTATCAGGTCTCGCCCATCGGCTTCGTACGCTCCTGCTTCAAGGAGAAGTTCGCCATCCCGCGTCAACCGCAACTGGCCCCGGCCGCCCGCGGTGTGCTGGAGCTGGTGGCGCCGTTCGATGGCGGCGAGGCGGTGCAGGGACTGGAGCAGGTCAGCCATGTGTGGCTGCTGTTTCTGTTTCACCAGGCGCTCGAAGACACGCCACGCCTTAAAGTGCGACCGCCGCGCCTGGGCGGCAATACGTCCATGGGCGTGTTTGCGACCCGCGCCACCCATCGCCCCAACGGGATTGGCCAGTCAGTGGTCAAGCTGGACAAGGTGGAAGCGGGCCGGCTGTGGATTTCCGGGATCGATTTGCTCGATGGCACGCCGGTGCTTGATATCAAGCCGTATGTGCCGTACGCCGATATCGTCGACACGGCCACCAACAGCATCGCCAGCGGTGCGCCGCCCCTGATTGGCGTGCAGTGGCTCAAGACCGCGCTGCAACAGGCGCAGGGCCATGCCCAGCGTCTGGGTGAGCCGTTGGTGGAGTTGATTGACCAGTGCCTGGCGCAAGATCCACGGCCGGCGTACCAGACGCCCGGGCCGGAGCGCGAATACGGCGTGCAGTTCTGGGATGTAGATGTACGTTGGCACTATCCCGAGGCAGGGATGATTTGCGTATTGGAAGTGGTGCCTGCTGGATAAACCGGAACCCAAATGTGGGAGGGGGCTTGCCCACGATAGCAGTGTGTCAGTCAACTCATCTGTGACTGATCCACCGCAATCGGGGGCAAGCCCCCTCCCACATTTTTTTGATCGCGTTTATTTTTCGACGAACGCACGCTCAATCAGATAGTCACCGGGCTCACGCATGCGTGGCGAAACCTTCAGGCCGAAGCTGTTCAGCACTTCGCTGGTTTCGTCCAACATGCTCGGGCTGCCGCACAGCATGGCGCGGTCGTCCTCGGGGTTGATCGGTGGCAGGCCGATGTCGCTGAACAGCTTGCCGCTGCGCATCAGGTCGGTCAGGCGACCTTCGTTTTCGAACGGCTCGCGGGTCACGGTCGGGTAGTAGATCAACTTGTCACGCAACGCCTCGCCGAAGAATTCGTTCTGCGGCAGGTGCTCGGTGATGAACTCGCGGTAGGCGACTTCGTTGACGTAACGCACGCCGTGGCACAGGATCACTTTTTCGAAGCGCTCGTAGGTCTCCGGGTCCTGGATCACGCTCATGAATGGCGCCAGACCCGTACCGGTGCTGAGCAGGTACAGGTGCTTGCCCGGCTTCAAATCGTCAAGCACCAGGGTGCCTGTCGGTTTTTTGCTGATGATGATCTCGTCGCCTTCCTTCAAGTGCTGCAACTGGGAAGTCAGCGGGCCATCCGGCACCTTGATGCTGAAGAACTCCAGATGCTCTTCCCAGTTCGGGCTGGCAATGGAGTAAGCGCGCATGAGCGGGCGGCCATTGGGCTGTTGCAGGCCGATCATCACGAACTGACCGTTCTCGAAGCGCAAACCCGGATCGCGGGTGCACTTGAAGCTGAACAGAGTGTCGTTCCAGTGATGAACACTGAGGACACGCTCGTGGTTCATGTTGCTCATGTACGGGGGACTCCTGGAAATGGGTCTGCGCCAAATGTGAAGTGCGCAATTGCACAGCATTCTAATGGCGGCGACAATATCTGTTAACTGGATTATTAAGATAAGGGTTATCGGTTATATCGATATGCGATTTACTCTCCGTCAACTGCAAGTCTTCGTCGCCGTCGCCCAGCAGGAAAGCGTGTCCCGCGCTGCTGGCCTGCTGGCCTTATCTCAATCCGCCGCCAGCACCTCGATCACCGAGCTGGAGCGTCAATCCAGCTGCCAGTTATTCGACCGCGCCGGCAAACGCCTGAGCCTCAACGCCCTCGGTCATCAACTGTTGCCCCAGGCGGTGGCACTGCTGGACCAGGCCAAGGAGATCGAGGACCTGCTCAATGGCAAGTCCGGCTTCGGCTCACTGGCGGTGGGCGCCACCCTGACCATCGGCAATTACCTGGCGACCCTGTTGATCGGCAGCTTCATGCAGCAGCATCCCGAGAGCCAGGTGAAGCTGCATGTGCAAAACACTGCCCATATCGTGCATCAGGTGGCGCATTACGAAATTGACCTGGGTCTAATCGAAGGCGACTGCAGCCACCCGGACATCGAGGTGCAAACCTGGGTGGAGGATGAGTTGGTGGTGTTTTGCGCACCCCAGCATCATTTGGCCAAACGTGGCGTGGCCAGCATGGATGAGCTGACCCATGAAGCGTGGATCCTGCGCGAACAAGGCTCGGGCACGCGCCTGACGTTTGATCAGGCCATGCGCCATCATCGCAGCGCATTGAATATCCGCCTGGAGCTGGAGCACACCGAGGCGATCAAACGGGCAGTGGAATCAGGTCTGGGGATTGGCTGCATTTCGCGGCTGGCACTGCGCGATGCGTTCCGGCGTGGCAGCCTGGTGCCGGTAGAAACCCCGGATTTGGACCTGGCCCGGCAGTTCTACTTCATCTGGCATAAGCAGAAATACCAGACCTCGGCGATGCGCGAGTTCCTGGAGCTGTGCCGCGCGTTTACCGCCGGGGTTCAGCGCAGCGACGAAATCGTACTGCCGAGCATCGCCTGATCGTCAGATCAGAATCACCGCCCACACCAGCGTGATCATGGTCAAGGCCACGAATTGCGCGGCGCTGCCCATGTCCTTGGCGTTTTTCGACAGTGGGTGGCGGTCCAGGGAGATGCGGTCGATGGCCGCCTCCACTGCTGAATTGAGCAATTCGACGATCAGGGCCAACAGGCACACGGCAATCAGCAATGCGCGTTCGACGCGGCTGACCTGCAGGAAAAAACTCAACGGAATCAGGATGACGTTCAGCAGCACCAACTGACGGAACGCCGCCTCGCCGGTGAAAGCCGCGCGCAGGCCATCCAGGGAATAGCCCCCTGCGTTGAAAATACGTTTGATACCGGTTTGACCCTTGAAAGGCGACATAGATGTAGGCAACTGAACCAAAAGGAGTGGGAAAACTAGAGCACGCAAAGTCAAAAAAGCGTGAATCGGTAACAGCTTAATGCTGCGAAATTGACTCAAGTTGTTGCAGGAGTAACGCCGCCTGGGTGCGCGTGCGTACGCCCAACTTGCGGAAAATAGCGGTGACATGGGCCTTGATCGTCGCTTCCGACACGCTCAGCTCGTAGGCAATCTGCTTGTTCAACAGGCCTTCGCAGACCATGGTCAACACGCGAAACTGCTGAGGCGTCAAGCTGGCCAGGCCATCACGGGCCGCCTTGGCTTCCTCGGACACGTTGATTTCTTCAAATGCTTGCGGTGGCCAGGACACATCACCGTCCAATACCGTGCGCACAGCCTTCTGGATATCTTCCATCGCACTGGACTTGGGAATGAAGCCGCTGGCGCCGAACTCCTTGGAACGCACCACCACGTCAGCCTCTTCCTGCGCCGAGACCATCACCACGGGTATCTGCGGATATTGCCCGCGCAGCAGCACCAGCCCCGAAAAACCGTAGGCGCCGGGCATGTTCAGGTCGAGCAGCACCAGGTCCCAGTCGGATTTTTCGGTCAAGCGGGCTTCCAACTCGGCAATGCTGGCGACTTCGACCAGTCGCACATCCGGGCCAAGGCCCAGGGTTACGGCCTGATGCAGCGCACTGCGAAACAGCGGGTGGTCATCGGCTATCAGGATGTCGTATGTGGCCATTGATTAAATGATCCTGTTTTTACGGGAGCCCTGATGGGTTCAGGGTTCACCAGTACACAAGGCAACGGCCAGGCAGCCATCGCCACGGGGCACGCTCAACGTCAAAAACACGCAAAACAACGTCGAAAAACCAAGGTAGCGCCCCAATCGGCGCCCAGCATGCCCAGCGCAGCCTGGGGGGTCAAGCACTACGCCCATGGGGATTTTAGCGGGTTGCGTGATTAAGGTGCCATCATGCAAACGTCGATGGGTCATACCGCCGGGATATAGGGCGCCAAACGTGTGTGGACAATGTCCGTCTCATCCACAGGCAACTGAAACTTGGCGGCCAGGTAGTGCGTGCTGAAAACATCGAGGTAGGCGTCCAGCACTTCGCTGGCGGCCTGATCACCGGCCAACTCCAGGCACAACGCGGCCACCTCGGCGGTGCAGAAATGATCATCACGCTTGGAACGGCGCAACTTGTAACGTGACAACTGCTCCGGCGCCAGGCTCAGCACCGGCAGATGCTCCAGGTACGGGCTCTTGCGAAACATCTTGCGCGCTTCGCTCCACGTGCCGTCCAGCAAGATGAACAGTGGGCGCTTGCCCTCCTCTGCATCCACCACGCTGACCACCCGTTCAGGCGCCACAAATTCCCCGGGAAACACGATGTACGGTTGCCATTGCGGGTCGGCGAGCAGGGTGAGCAGAGCCGGGTCGACCTCGGTCCGCGACCAGGCAAACGCGCTGGTGTCGTCAATGACATCGGCGATCAGCCAGCCGGTGTTGCTGGGTTTCATCGGTTCGACGTCGTGCATCAACAGGCACATCGCCGATTTGGCTTGAACCGTTGGTCGCCACGCGCACAAGCAGTACTCGGGAATCACTCGGCAGCCGGTGCACCGCTCGGCGCGCGATCCCCGATTCAGGAACGGCCTGACGGCTCGGGCCAGACGCTGGGTGCGCAAGCGGGAGACAGCGTGGCTCATTGGATACGCCACAGAAACGGGTCAATCGACACTGGATAACTCGAAAGCAATTGGAGTGGGCGCAGTTTACCAGCGATACGCCTGGCTGTAGTGGCCGGCGCTCACCTATAATTGCGCGCCACTGAACGCACAGCGCAGTGGCTGGTCTATGCACCAGTAACCGAATCAGGAGAATTTGATGCTGCGTTCCATGCTGCGCCTCGTTGCCCCATCCGTCGCTATTGCGCTGGCCTTGCCCATGGGCGCCCACGCGGCCTCGCTGCTGGAGGCTCAAATGAACCGTAAGCTGCAAAGCGTCGCGACCGAAAGCAACAAGGACCTGCCCCGGGAAATCGATGAGAAAACCCTGGAAGTGGCCTACACCGTTGAAGGTATGCAACTGATCGATCATCTCAGCGTGCAGCCAGACCGCGCCGAGCAGATGCGCGCCAACCCCAAGGCCGTGTATTTCCAACTGGGCCGCAGTGTCTGCACCAACCCAGGCTACCGCGAGCTGATGGCGAAGGGCGCGGTCATGCGCTACGAAATCACCGAGAACAAGACCAACCGTCCTGTCGCATCGGTCAAGTTCGCCGAAGCCGACTGCCCGGCTCCGTCCAAGAAGAAAAAGTAACCCTGCCTTGCACCTTGCGCGTTGCTGCCCGGTGACGCGCCACTCCCCCGCTCCAGCGCCCGCCTGCACCTGAACGCCGTGATCAATCACCAATAAGCGGTTGCCAGCCAAGGGTTTTCCAGCCCATGATCAGCTCATCCCATGCGCCCGCCAGAGCAGTCTTCCCTGCTGTGCTGTAATACTTTCAGGGCAAAAGAGGCCTGCCCTCCTGCGGCAAGCAACGACACATGCAGTGTCGTGCCCCCCTGACGACACGCGTCGGCTGGCCAGGCCCTGTGAAGAAGGAGAAAGTCGAATGCCTCATGAATCCAACGCCCCCCTGCTCGATCTTTTTGAACACAACGGTACCGACCTCACGCAGCAGGTTGACGCGCAGCTCCAGCTGGTCGCGCCAAACAGCCCGAACATTCCCCTTTATCGCGACATGATTCTCACGGTCCTGCGCATGGCGCAGGACGACCGTGACCGCTGGAATGCCAAGATCACCCTGCGTGCGATCCGTGAGCTGGACCACGCTTTCCGCGTGCTCGAACAATTCAAGGGGCGACGCAAGGTGACGGTGTTCGGTTCCGCACGCACGCCCATCGAAAGCCCGCTGTATGCATTGGCTCGAGAAGTCGGCGCCGCATTGGCACGTTCCGACCTGATGGTCATCACCGGCGGCGGCGGCGGCATCATGGCGGCGGCGCACGAGGGTGCGGGCCTTGAGCACAGCCTGGGGTTCAACATCACCCTGCCGTTTGAACAGCATGCCAACCCGACCATCGATGGCACCGACAACCTGCTGTCCTTCCACTTCTTCTTTACCCGCAAACTGTTCTTCGTCAAGGAAGCCGACGCACTGATTCTGTGCCCGGGTGGTTTTGGCACCCTGGACGAAGCCCTGGAAGTGCTGACCCTGATCCAGACCGGTAAAAGCCCGCTGGTACCGGTAGTGCTGCTGGACGCTCCAGGCGGCGGGTTCTGGCAAGGCGCCCTGGACTTTATCCGCAGCCAGTTGGAGGCTAACCGCTACATCCTGCCGACCGACCTCAAGCTCATACGCCTGGTCTACAGCGCAGAAGAAGCCGTGGACGAGATCAACCGGTTTTATGCCAACTTCCATTCAACCCGCTGGCTCAAGCGTGAATTCGTGGTGCGTATGAACCATCCGCTCAGTGATCAAGCCCTGGCCCATTTGCAGGATGAGTTTGCCAGCCTTCGACTGAGCGGAGAATTCCAGCAGCTTGCCTACACAGGCCAAGAGCATGACGACCCCAGGTTCAGTCATTTGACGCGGCTGGTCTTCAACTTCAATGGCCGAGACCAGGGGCGTTTGCGCGAGTTGGTGGACTACATCAACTTGCCGGAAAATTGGGTGCAGCCTCAGGGTGAAGTGCAACAGCGAGGGATGCCACAGCCTGCGTGATTTTTTGCAGGCGAAAAAAAAGGCCCACTATTTTCATAGTGGGCCTTTTGTTTGATCGTTCCCACGCTCTGCGTGGGAATGCCACCTGGGACGCTCTGCGTCCTGCTTTCAGCGAAAAAAATCAGGCACCTGCGCAATGGTGACGCGGAGCGTCACGGGATGCATTCCCACGCAGAGCGTGGGAACGATCAGTCAGGCTTTCGTTTTGCGCTCAGTCGTCCATATCACGGCCGCTTAACAAGCGACTGATCATGTCCATCGAAAACCCACGATAACTCAGGAAGCGCCCCTGTTTCGCACGCTCCCTGGCGTCAATCGGCAGATGCCCAGCAAACTTGCGCCGCCAAGTCTCTTCCAACTGCGACTGCCAACTGATACCGCACTCGCGCAAAGCAAGGTCGATATCGGCACGTTGCAGGCCACGCTGGCTCAACTCTTCGCGAATCCGCGCTGGGCCATAACCGGACCGCGCGCGGTAGGACACAAAGCTTTCGAGGTATCGGGACTCCGACAACAGCCCCTCTTCCGTCAACCGGTCAAGGGCTGTTTCGATCATTTCAGGCTCTGCGCCGCGCTGACGCAATTTACGCGTCAGCTCGACTCGACCATGCTCGCGGCGAGCAAGCAGGTCCATTGCAGTGCGCCGAACGGCGACGAGTGTATCCAGTACAACAGTCATCGTTTGCTTCAGATGTCAGTGTCGGCTTCTTCCATCTCGTCAACCGGCTCGCGGTTGGCGGCGGCCTTGACGTCCGGTGCTGGGGTGAGCAGCTTGTCGCGAATCTGCTTCTCAAGCGTGGCAGCGATATCCGGGTTGTCTGCCAGGAACTTGGCCGAGTTGGCCTTACCCTGACCGATCTTGCTGCCGTTGTAGGCATACCAGGCACCGGACTTCTCGACAAAACCGTGCAGCACACCCAGGTCGATCATCTCGCCATTCAGGTAGATGCCTTTGCCATAAAGAATCTGGAACTCTGCCTGACGGAAAGGCGGGGCCACCTTGTTCTTCACGACTTTAACGCGGGTTTCGCTACCGACAACCTCGTCACCTTCCTTCACCGCGCCGGTACGACGGATATCCAGACGGACCGAAGCGTAGAACTTCAGCGCGTTACCACCAGTGGTGGTTTCCGGGCTGCCGAACATCACACCGATTTTCATACGGATCTGGTTGATGAAGATCACCAGGCAGTTGGCGTTCTTGATGTTGCCGGTGATTTTACGCAGCGCCTGGGACATCAGACGGGCTTGCAGGCCCACGTGCATGTCGCCCATTTCGCCTTCGATTTCTGCCTTCGGTACCAGCGCTGCCACGGAGTCGACCACGATCACGTCGATGGCGTTGGAACGCACCAGCATGTCGGTGATTTCCAGGGCTTGCTCACCGGTGTCCGGCTGCGAAACCAGCAGGTCGTCAACGTTGACGCCCAGTTTGCCGGCGTATTCAGGATCCAGGGCGTGCTCGGCGTCGACGAACGCGCACGTGGCGCCCATTTTCTGAGCCTGGGCAATCACCGACAGGGTCAGGGTGGTTTTACCGGAAGATTCAGGACCGTAGATCTCAACGATACGGCCTTTTGGCAGGCCGCCAATGCCGAGCGCGATATCCAGACCCAGAGAGCCAGTGGAAATAGCCGGGATCGCCTGACGGTCGTGATCGCCCATACGCATTACGGCACCCTTGCCGAATTGACGTTCGATCTGACCCAGGGCCGCAGCCAAGGCTTTCTTCTTGTTGTCGTCCATTAAAGTCCTCACGTAATCAATAAGGCCTGACGGCCAACACCTGTATAAGTAGACAGTATTGTTCCACAAAGATCGAAGATCGCCTACCCCTGATTGTCTATTTCTGCTGCAGCTCGTCGCAACAAGCCTTCGAGCGCGGCCTTTACCGTTTGTCGACGGACCTCGTCGCGGTTGCCGGGAAAGTGCGCACGTTCGGCCGTGACCTCATCGCCCACGCCAAACGCCAGCCATACCGTGCCCACCGGCTTGTCCGGCGAACCGCCGTCCGGGCCCGCCACGCCGCTGACCGCCACGGCAAAGCGCGCCAGGCTTTTTTCCTGCGCCCCTCGCGCCATGGCTTCCACCACTTCCTGGCTGACGGCGCCGACTTTGGCAAACAGCTTTTCCGACACATTCAGTTGCCGGGTCTTCTGGCGGTTGGAATAGGTGACATAGCCCGCCTCGAACCATGCCGAACTGCCCGGAATCCGCGTAATGGCTTCGGCAATACCGCCGCCGGTGCAGGACTCGGCGGTGGTGACATGGGCATTGAGCACCTGCAAACGGCGCCCCAGTTCAGCAGCCAGTTGAGTGATTTCCTTCACGGTCGTCTCCAGGATTGGGCGGGGGTTCGCCTACCCTACAGCAGCCCATCGGCCATGCAAGTTGCAGAGTGCATCAAAAGACTAACGCGTGACGGCTCGCACATAGGCCTGACAGGCACCCAAGGCGATCAAGGCGTTATCGCCGTCGTCGGTGATGCGGATAATTCGTTGAGCATGCGCCGGGTCAAGTCGGGCGCGTGGGGCTGCATGAACCACGCCGCCGGGGGTGGTGGCGGCTGGCACTGGCGTGCAGCCGGCGGTATCGGTGGCGTCGAGAAGGACTGACAGCCGCACATCAGCAGTGGCCAGGCGGTCGCGCAAAGCAGCTTGGTGACGTTGGGCATCGCTCAACTCCTGAGTGTGTTGTTGGTCGCTGGTAGTGAGTTGGCGCTCCAGGGCCAGGCGCTTTTGCTGTTCTGCCTGTTGCTGTTCGAACGCGGCCTGCTGTTGCTGGCTGAGCGCCAGCGCCTGCCCGGCCGCCTGACGCTCCAGCTGCGCGCCATAGCGCCAGGCCTGTACTTGCCACACCAGTGCAAGCAGCAGGCAAACGCCGACCCAACGCAACGTGCCTAGCCAACGCATAGCACCGCCTTCGCCCTCTCCCACAATTGCACGCGCGCCTGCAGGCCGTTAAGGCCGCCGTTGATACGCCGGGTAATGGTGGTGAATTGATCTTTATCCGCCAACTCGTTGAGGCCGTTGCTGTGCCAGAACCAGGCGGCGGACTCACACGCCCACTGCGGTTGTTCCAGCAATTGCGGTTGTTGCAACAGGCGCTCATCGCCAAACAGTGCCTGGCTGCATGCCAGGTAGTTGCGCCGCCCCGTGACCTGGATCAGCCCCCTGCCCCGGTATTTCTGGCCATCGCCATCCGCCTCGGGGGTATTGCCCAGGCGGGTGGCCAGGGTGCCGGTGTCGTACTTGCTGAGGTATTGATCGCTGCCCAGTTCGCGTACGTAGCGCAGTTCGGCGGATTCGTGACCGATTTGGGCGAGGAAGGCGGCAATGCGCCTGGCACTGTTGAGCTCGTACCGTACGAAAGCTGCATTTAACGGGGACAAAAAAATGCCCGCTCGAAGGCGGGCTCCCGGCATCACATCAAGAAGCTGGGTAAGGGTAATCTGCATGGGATCTACTCTGAAAAAATGTCTACACCGACAAACCACTGGCCTGGATCGTGCTTCGGTAGCCGCCGGTGCGTTTACCGCTGGCCGTCACCGTCTTGATCGACCAGCGTCCCTGCATGAAGCCCGGCCACGACTCGTCCAGCAGCAGCAACCCTTCAGCGGCCAGCGACGGGTTACCGGGGCACACCACATCGATCTGCAGTACTTCTCGGCCCACACGGCGCATCTCGCCCTGCGCCGCCGAGCGCGCTTCGTCCTCGCTTGGATAACGCTGCGCCACCACCTTGAACGGTGCGATCCCCAGCTCTACCACCTGCTTTTTGCCGCCCGCCGCATCCCACCAGGACGTCTGCACGCCTTTATATTTGGCGCGACTGGTTTCGGTAAGGGTGGCGCTGATGAAGGCGTGGTCGCCCGGGTGATTGTCACGGGTGACGGACAAGCGCACATCCGGCAGCGCCTTGCCCGACAAGGACTTGATCTGACCTTTGCGCCCGAGCACATAGAGCGCGTCCACAGGCTTGGCCACTGCATCGAAGCGTTTGGCCAGCCGGGTCAGAAATGCCATGTCACTTTCGTGGGTCTGGTCGATATGCGCGATCCGCTCGCCATCGAGCTCAGGCGCCACACGCGGGGAAAACCCGTAGCGACTGGTCAATTGACGAAACAGTGCGCCCAGGGTTGTCGGCCCATGGCTGGCGGTGCGGCGCTGTTTGAACCCATGCTCATCGAACGGCGCCGCCGTGGCCACCAGCACCAGGCGCATCGGGAACAGCGACGGCTTACGCTGAGTGATCTTGAACATGCCCTTATCCAGCAAGCCGGACTCCAGATAACCGACGCGCAAGCCGACTTTCCCGCCCAGATCGGGCAGGCCTTCAAGGCCCTCGATGTCGAGAGTCAACTTGAGTTGGTCGGACACAAATCCCGCCGTGTCAATATGCTCCCACTCCAATAGCCGCTCGTTGAACAAGGCGGCATTGGCGCCGTAAAGCTCCACCACCGGTGTGAATCCAAGTGCCATGATCGCTCCTTAATCCCAGGCTGAAACCGGCCGACTCGCGACAGGTTTTGCATCCAGTTCGGGCACCAGCACACTGACGCCGGCTGGCAATATTGCGCCCTTCTCCGCCAGCTCCGGATTCAAGCGCCACAGCGCCTCCTCCGCAGCATCATCACAGCGGCCGAGCTCTCGGTAGAGCAGCAGGTTTACCGAATCGCCCGCAATACTTCGCACTCTACGCATTGACGAACTCCTCCAATACCAGCAACCAGGTAATCGCCATGGCGGTGCCGTCGTCGATGACGCTGGTTTGTTTTTCGCTGATCGACTTGATGGTCCACAACCCCCAGTTGCGCCCCAGGCCGTCCACCAGAGGCAACGGCACGCGCAGGTCCTGCAGGGCCCGCAGTTCATCCAGGCGTTGCATGCCATTGGCCCGCGCGGCCTTGCCGCCCACTGCCAATGTTTCGAGGCCCTGCCCCACCTGGCTGGATTTGGGTTTGCCGGCGATGATGTCCAGGCTGACCCACCCACCACTGCTCCCACGATCAAGGCTGTCGTAGGCGAACCCGCGGGACAGCCCGAAAATAAACGTGCCCAACACCATCTGTTGTCGCATCACACAGCTCCATCGGTCAGTGCTGCGCCACGTCGCGTCGCCAGCAGGTTGTCCATCGACAGCGGCGTAAATTGCGCTTCGATCTGTTGCACCACGAGTGTCGCCAATTGCTGATAGCTGGCTTGTTCCGGCGCGTTGATAGTGATTTGCGGGGCAAAATTGATTTGACGGTTATCGGCTTGGGGGTTGTTGAGGTTGTGGCTGACATCCGTGGGAGACGGCAAGCGATCCCCGGAACCCATTACTTTCTCGGCAAGCCATGCCCCCACGTCACTGCCGACAAACGTACCGACGGCGCCGCCCACCACGTTGCCGATCGCGCCACCGGCGACGCCGCCCATAACCCCGCCCAGCACCGTACCGGCACCCGGCACCACCGAACCGATCACCGCTCCGGCAAGCGTGCCGACCGCTCGGCCAATCGCCATGCCGGCGAACTCACCGGCAACGCCACCGGCGACGGCGCCGCCTACCGAACCCACGCTGGAGCCCAGCGCTTGACCCGGATTCCCCGTCAGCGCGCCCTGTGTGACATCAACTCCGGCCTGTGCCAGCACCAACCCCAACGAAGCCTGTCCGGCGACTTTGCCGGCCTTCTCCGTTTTGCTTGGCCGGTCAGGACCGGACGCCGAACCCGGCGTGGGTTTACCTGTAGGGGTGTCGTCACTCCGGGTGTGCTGCGGGCGGGCGGAAGGGTCAGCGGCAGGCCCTTCGCGGAGAATTTTCCCCGCGACCTTTTCAAACACCTTGTCCTTCATGGCATCGAACACACCGGAAAGCACAGCCCCCAGTGCAGCCCCTGCCACCGTGACGGCGGCGGTGGTGTGAGGCAGCGCTTCAGCCAAGCCACTCACGCCGTTGACCAAACCGGTCATCGCTGTCAGCGAGGCATCCACGGCGGGCGCCAGGGCCACATCGGAGGCAGTTTGCAAGCGCGTGGTACTGGCCTCATAGGCCTGCCGTCGAGCCTGGGAGGAATCGGCGCGAATCGCTGCAACGCGCTGAACAGAGCCTTGATCGCCTAACGCCGAGGTGGCGTAGGTGGACGTTTCGGCCACCTGCGAAAAGGCGTGTTTAACGCTGTCAATAATCGGCACCAGGCTCAGAATCGACTGGTTACCGTCGAACAGTTGCGCCGCCAGCGCCGCCTGCTTTTCAGCCGGTTGCGACTTGAGTGCCTCCAGCACGGTAACCAGGGTCTGCGGGGCATCCTGTTTCATGCCACCGGCCAGCTCTTTGGGATCAAGCTTGAGCGCTGCCCAGGCACTGCGCTGCGCGGGAGAAGCGCTGTCGCCTTTGGCCAGGGCGAGACTGATTTTTTCCAGACCGAGCTCCGCAGCACCTTTGCTGTTACCGGCACTCAACAACACCGCCGAAAGCGCTGCCGCCTGCTCGGGAAGCATGCCCGCAGTCGTTGCGGCGGCGCCGCGACGTTGCACGATCGCTGCAATGTCCGCTGACTCGGCCTTGAGCGAGACATCGTTGCCCAGCACATTTGTCGCGTCAGCCAAATCCAGGGCTTGGGCGCGGTCAAGGTGCATAGACTCACGCCATCCGCCGATGAGTTCGCTGGCATGCTTCACATCGATTTTGAACGCCGTCGCCATGATCGCGGCGTCGCGGGCGAATTGCTGCAAGTCTGCCTGGCGCCCGGCTTGGTCGATATTGCCTGACGCGTCAACTCGCTCGCTGCCGATACCCGACTTGGCCGCAACGTACTCGACCTTCGCCAGGTCCACCGCGCTCGCGCCGCTGGCCGCCACCATGGGCTCGGTCGCCATGGCGAGGTTGGCTTCGCGCATTGACTTGCGCTCACGCCCGACGAAGTGCAGCAGTTGGTCCAGGTCGGTCATCGCGGCATCCAGTGCCTGCGATGGCGTACCCGCGGGGGCCGCCGTGCGGGTGCTCGTATCGCCCGTGCCCGCCGCCTCGATGGCGTCGGCTTGCCGGGCGTCCATCATCTTGAGCAATGAGGCGTTGAACAGCTCAAGCGTGTCCACAAGCCGCGCCTGGCCTTCGGCCAAATGGTTGATCTGCAGGCTGGCATCGGCCAATGCCAACACCAGGTTCGCGGCACCTCCCGGCACCGCCTCAGCCGGACTCGCCAGGGTTTGCGCGATGGGGTTGAGGCTGGCCTGTGCGCCGGCCATTTCGGGTGAGCGCTGAATCATCACGCCGTCCCTGGCGATGGCTGACTCAGCGCTTTTATTACTGTCTGCCATCCCGCTCTACTCCTGTTTAACGCCAAGGCGATTGATCGCGATGTCGTAGCGGCGCAATGCCTTGCCGGCGTCCCAGTCGAGGATTTCCGCTTCGGTTACTGAGTAAACCAGCGGTACTACATCGAGGATCACTTCGATGTCGCGTTCCGAAAGAAGTCCGCCGGTTTGTTTAAAAAATCGTCGATGCGCCCCTGCAGTTCGGTCCAGTCGGGCACGGTCAAGCCGGCGAGATCGGGAATCATCAGGCCGGCGCAATGAGCGGTGATGAACTCGGCACGTTCTTTGTTGGTGGGCAGTTTTTTCATCACTTTGGTGGCGCGCAGGGCGGGCATTTCCAGGGTGACGTGGGTGAGCGTGCGACCGCTTGCCTGAAGGGGAAGCAGCAGCGCGACCTGCTCGCTGGTCAGCGATTGGCGCGGCACATCGGCCTGATCGAGAAAAAACGATGCAGGCTGGGTCGACATCTCGTGTACGTATTGCGCAATGCTGACGTAGTCCGGGCGCTTGAGTTGGTCGAGTTCTTTTTCCGACAGGCCGGTGGCGAGCTTGGCCAGTTCGAAAAACTGCTCATCTTCATCGTCGCCAGCGCGCGCCAGGGCTTCTTTCTGTGGCGCGTAGAACAAGGGTTTGAGTTGAATCTGCTCGATCACGGCACCGGTGTCAGCGGTGATCGGGGACAGCAGGACGTGTAGCGCAGGCATCCAGGCCATGGGGTGATTCCTTGATCAGGTATGGGGGCGAGCGAACCCGCCCCCGGGGGGTTACGGCATCAGCACGGCGCGGCGGGCGTCGCCGAGAATGTCGACGCCGTTGAGCACGAACTTCTGGGTGCGCACGTCGATATCGATCACCGAAATGCCGTTTTCCAGACGGTTATAGGTACGGCAGGACAGTTCCAGGGTGGTGACGGGCTTGGCATTCATCGTCAGCGCGGTTTCGGTCAGCGTCTTCAACTTGCCGCCCACGGTGTGGTAGGTGAAGTAGGTCTTGCCATCCTGATCCTGCCCGGCTTCGCGCACGTTCAACAGGATGTCATCGCCTCGCGTGACGCCAAGCGCCAGCAACACTTCTGCACCCACCCCTTGCAGTACCAGGGTTGCGCCCATCACCTTGGCGCTTTTGGCCACCTCCTCGGCGATGAAGCGCCCGCCGGTCATCGGGTCCATTTCGAACTCGATCTTCGGCGGCGTAAAGGAATCGACCGTGGCCGACAACGGCAGGCCTTGGAGGGTGGCCGCAATGGCCTGTCTGACTCGGTTGGTAAACATTAGAGAACGTCCTCCAGGAACTGCTCGATGATTTCATCGCGGGCGTTGAGTTGATAAACCATGTGTTCGTTCGGCGCGTAGCGACCGTAGTCGATGACGATGAACCAGGTGCCGTTCTTGTACTTTTCGACGCTGTTCAACTCCGGGTGCAGGTAGACGCTGCCGCCAGGGATGGTTTCGTCGGCCACCAGGGTTTGCAGCCAGTCGTTGATGCGCTTGACCTCCTGGTCCATGAAGGATTTGGTGAGGTTCTTGGCCATGGCCTTCTGGCCGGCCTTGACCAGCTTGCGGCTGATGGCGTCTTCCAGGCCGACATAGCTCATGAACTTGCCGGTGATGGAACGGTTGCCCAGCAGCGAGAAACCGCCGAGCACCGTGCGGGCGTAGTAGCTCACGCCATAACGGTTGAGCAGGTCGCCTTCGGTGGAGGTGTCGAGGATGTTGTACTCGACGACGCGGGAAACGTCTTCGGCGAAGGTCACCTGGTTGCCCGGGCTTTCCCATTGCTTGACCTTGGCCAGCGCAGCGATGGCCAACGAGGACGGCGAGAGGAACACGTTCTTTTTCGCAGCCTTGGAATACACCGACGGCATGTTGTGCACCAGCAGGCAACGGTCGAAGCCCAGGTCTGCACCGCCCAGTTCGCCGCTGTAGGTCACTTGATCGGCGACCGAAGCGTCCTTGCCATCGAGTACCACACGGGCCTTGATGCGCTTGCCGAAGGAGGCGAACTCGCCGGCCACGGCCTTGGTGCCGGTGAAACCCGGGGCACCGATGATGGTCAGGTCTTCAGGCACGCTGCTCAGGGCAGCCAGGCCGAGTTTGCGACCGGTGACCGGGTCGTTGCCGCCGATCACATTGTTGAGCGTGTCGGCCGGGGTGGCGCCTTCTTCGACAATCACCACGTAGACCGGCACCTTGACCACTTTGAGGATCTGGTACACCGCCTGGAACAAGGTGCCCGACTCGGTACCGGTCGGGTCGAGCAGTGCCTGGGTGGTGAAGCTGTTGATACGAAACGGCGCGTTTTTCGGGATCGACGCATGGGCGTTGGGGGCAGTGCCCACCAGGCCGATGACGTTATCGCCCAGGCCACCCATGGCCTCGGGCGATTCGGTGGCATTGACGGTAATGCCGTTGTGCTCGAAGTTCAAAACCTCAGCCATGATTATTCAGCCTTCTTGGGGGTGGAATTGAGGACGCTGGTCAGTTCCAGACGGCCGGCGGTGCGCAGAGCGGATGCTTCGACGTCCAGCAGTTCAAGCTCCTCGCCAGCGGTGGACCAATGGCCGTTACCGATGGGAAAAGGGATGAGGACGGTGTAGGTTTGGCGCGTGGGCATGGGTAGGATTCTCCGGGTGAGAAATGCCAAAGCCCCTGCGGGAGGGGCTTTGGGGAGGCGAAAAAAAACCGCTTTCGCGGTGGGTTATTTCAGGAAGGTAGGCAGTACGGGCCACCGCAGTGCCGATGGTTCAGCTGCCTGCTCTGGAATATCGCGCAACGCTTTACGATAAGATGCAACTTCAGCTCGCTGCGCATCAGAGGCGGGATAATCGGGCAGTTGAGTGAAGTCAGTTGCCCTTAGTAACTGATCCCGACGCGCGCGAATGGCAGCCCATTCAATTTCAGGTGTCGGCGTAGCAACCTTCAATGTTGGATTTTCGACATTAGACATTTACCGTTTCCTTAACTAAAAATTACGGTGTCAGCCAAGGACACTTTGGTTTTGAGATCGCCGAGATTAAACAGACGCCCATTGCCGACACGCATGGTGTCGATACGGATAGTTGTATAATAAATATTTGGAATCAAAATCCGCATGACAATATTGCCGTTTGCATCTACGTAGACTGCCGGCGTCATATTTCCGAATGTTGACACATTGTGGAGAGTACGGTTCGGCTGGTAGCAATAACCAACGACCGTTTCATCGATGATTTTTGCCGTGCCATAACTGTAACCCTTGATGTTGAACCAGAACATCTCGGAGTTGACATTAATATTCAGAGGGATTTGGAAGTGAATATAAACATTGAGACTTGCCCCCAAGTCGGTCGCCTTGAAATCACCTATAGCCATAGACTCATAAACGCCGCCAGTGCCGTAGACATGGCCTTGGAGAATGCTACCACGTATGGTGCCTGGATAATTTGGATCACCTTCGACATCCTTTAGACTGCGCCATTCATTGAACTGAGATAGTGCACCGGCCATCGTCGCATTGATACTCCCAATTTTACCATTGACCGCAGCAGTCAAATTATTCGCCGCTGTCACCAGCGACGTGATAGTCGTTTCTAGACTCACGTTGTAACTCCTTAATTTGTCGATACCTTAACGGCCCGCTTCCAGCGTTATTACACGAAACAACAACTCGGTGTGCCGTGCCATATTGTCGATATTCGCAGTAGCGAGTACGGCAATATCGTTTCCCAGCAAAATATTCAGATTGTCACTTCCTACCACAATCGTCACGCTATCCGCCGGCAACGGCGAAATATCCAGCGTGAACTTCTGCAGTACCCGAGCCGCCGCCGCTTTATACGTCAGCAACTTCCCCGCTACGGAATACACCGCCAGCAAGGTCCCACTGGCGAGGTAAAAGCCGAACTCGCCAATTTCATACTCATCGTCGCCGTCAAACAGCGCGGCCATCCTGAGTTGGCGCTCGCCCAGGTCTTCGTAATCCACAATGGCGACCCGTTGGCGCTCATCGCGCAAGGCCACTTCCGTGCCATCGGGGTTGTAGCGGCCGGTACCGGCGCCGATGTGGGTGATTTCGCCTTTGAGGCCCTGGTTCCTGGCCTGCAGCACTTCATCCAAACCCTTGGAAGTGAAGCGCACCAGGCGCGTGATTTCATCTGTCATGGCTGCGCCCTGAGGTCGTAGTCGTTAATGGTGTAGTGCCGGGCAACCCCGGCACTGTTCAGCCGGGCGCCAAGCCCGAGTTCCGGCAGCACGCCTTCAAGCAGCAACTCGCCATCGTTGAACGGGGCGTGAGTGGCGCTGCTGAGGGAGAACGCACCGTGTACTTTCATTTCGGGCAAGGCGCCGGGCGGGCTGTCTTCGCCGATGCTCAAACCAGGATCAGCCGCGCCAGCCAGTCGCACACCCTGGGAGGTTTCATGCACGATGGTAATCGTGGCCTGATCCCGCTCGCTCTTGGCCGCGTTGACACGGCGGATCAGCCGGTTGTGGTCGCCACTGGACCAACTGCGCCCAATGATCGCCTGCACGTCAAAGGTGTAAGGCATACCGGTTGGCCGCTGCTGATACCAGGCGCTGATGTTGGGAGTAAACCCCAGTGACTCCACCGCATGGCTCAAGGCCTTGGGTGTGCCGGCCTGGCGCTGGATCTGCCAGGACAAGGCCACGGTCAGGCGCTTTTCCGATTCGCTGGCTTGGGCATCCCATTCGCTGACACCTCGGTCGGCGGCCAGGTAAGGCAGAAATTCGCTGGGGGTTTGCAGCGGGTTCATCAACGCTGGAAACGGCGGTGCGACCCGGTCAAGCAGCTTGCCGAACCCTGTATCCAGCGCTTTTTCCAGCGGTGAACTGTTGGCCGGCAATAAACTCGCTTTGGGTTCACTCATAGCGTACGCACCTCCACCTCGACACCTGTGCAATACGGGGCCTGGAACGCGCTGCTGACAATCGGCGCCAGCGGCTCCAGGATTTGCAGTTGCGCCGCCCCTGCACTGTGAATGGCGTAGTCGATCCAACTCGGGTCGACGCGCCCTTCCAGGCGATGGCAGGAGTCAGCGTAAGTCTGCAGCAGTTGCTGCGCCGCCATTTGGGTCAAACCCGAGTCTGGCCCGGCGTTGATCCTGGCGATGACGCGAATCTTGTAGGGTTGAATCTGTGCGCCCTGGACGGTGACGAGATCGGTTTCCGGGCGTACATCAGGCCGTGCGAAATGTCGGCGCACACCGTCAAGCAAATCGGCGGATGGGGTACCGTCGCCGTCACGCGACAGCACGGTGACCATCACTTCGCCGGGCGCGATGCGTCGGCCGTTACCGTCCTTGACCTGGGCCGCATAGCCGTCCGGATCGAAGGTGTAGTTGACGGTCACCACGCCCGGCGATGCGCTCTGGACCTTGACCGCCGGCCGCTCGCCGAGGGTGAACACTTCGCGGCGGTACTGCATCCGCGAACCCGCCGCCGGAGCATGGGGTGCCAGGTAGTAGCGCAGGCGGGCATCGTCGTCGCTTTCCAGGATCGGCGGCACCGGCGGGAAAGCCGCAGGGTCACCGGGGTCGAGTACCTGGCGTTCCAGGCCCATATCCGCCAGCCGTGCATCCAGGTTACTGCCGGTGGCCCACCACGCCAGCATCTGCTTGATGCGTGCATTGTATTTGCGCTCATGGGTTTGCAGGCGCACGCAGAAAGCTTCCAGCGCCAGGGTCAGCAGCTCGCTTTCGTTGTCGAGGCTGACCTTGAGTTTGGCCGCGCTCTGCGGCGCACTTGCTGCAACGTAGTCGACCACGAAGGCCTTGAACTCGGCCAACAAGGGTTCGAACTCGTCAACCGCGATAATCGCCGGCTCGGCCAGTTGGTTCTGGCCAGGGATCAGCATGCTCATGTCACGACCTCAAAGGTTTGTTGGCGGTTTTTCCAGGTGCCGGCAAAGCGCAGCAGCAGGCCGGCGCCCTGGCGGGTGGCGACGATGACCTGGGGCTGAAAGTCGCCGATGCCGTTCTGAGCGTTGTAGAACGCCTGGGCGGCATGGCTCTGGGCGAGCAGCAGCAGGTCGTCGCCCAGGTTTTGTCCGAGCAACTGCGGGATCAGCGAGCCATACAGCGGACGCTTCTGCCGTGTGCCAATGGGCGTGGTCAGCGCTCGGGTGGCGCGCTGGACGAATTGCAGCCAGTCATCGACGGCCGCCCCGGTGTTGCGATCGATGCCAATCATGGAGTGTCCTTGTCAGGGGCTGATGACCCGACCTTGGTGGTCTATCACCGGGCCGCTGAAGTGAGCACCGCCGGCATCCAGCAACAGTGCGGTGCCGCCGATTTGCAGGGTGATGCCCTGCGGGTTGAGGGTCAGGCTGGCGGCGCCGACCTTGAGGTCGACCTGTTCGCGAGAACCGGTGACCATCGTCGGCCCGTTGGCCCAGTTGAAGGTGTGGCTGGCGTCGTCGTAATCGCTTTGGGTACCGTCTTGATGGCGTCGTCGGGTCACCGAGGGAACCGTCGAGACTGGCGGAAAGAGACTACTGTTGAGGCCGAAAAGAGCCACGGACTGCGCCCCCCCTTCCCCACCGCCGTAGTTGAGCAACAGACATTGCTCGCCTACGGACGGAATACGGGTTTCGGTTTGCGCACCGGCGCTGGGGTTGAAAAAGCGGATGGCCGGCGTGAGCAACTCACCGTGGCTGACCCGGCAGGTATTGCTGGCGGCGTCGACCTGTTGGCAAACGCCAATCCGGCAGAAGCTTTCAGCGCGGCGGTACAAGTCCTCCAGCTGAGCCTCCATCTCCGCCAGCCGCTCGACGATTGGCCCCAGTTGCATGCGTAACAGCGCGTCGAACATGGGCTACTCCGCCAGTGGTCTGTATTGATCGGGGTCATCGATGTTCAAGACGTCCCAGGTGCAGGCAAATAGCGCTTGGCCCGTAGGATCGTTGAGTAATTCGGGCCCGAGATAGAGGGTTTGAGTGAAGGAAACAGTCCAGGTGTCGTAGTTCGTCGCTACGGTGGAAACCATAGAAGGAGCGGCGACCATATTCGTCGGCAAATCGCACTGGGACTGAGGCAGGTTCCAACGGTTGTCCAGCACCAGGTCCATCAGTTGGCTGGCCAGGTCACAGGCATCGAACGGCAATGCGCCGGGGGCAACCATGGCCCTGAGCGAAATGGCCAGGACATGGGCCTTGCGCCCTTCGCGGGAGCGAATGCCCGGACCGTTGCCTTCAACCGTGATCATGACGCCGGTATTCTCCAGGTCACTCTGGAAGTCCCGGTGGCTGCCGACCTTGAGGTCCGGGTAGGCCGCATGCAGCGCCGCGCCGATAGCCTGGGGTAGTTGGGATGGCTTTTCGATAAGGGTCATTTGGGTAGCGTCCTTGCGGTTACTGCGGGTCCTGACGAGACCCTTCATTGATCCCGATGCGCTTGGCTGCCCAGCGCTCATACAGGCCGATGGCCACGTCGGCGCCGGCCATGGCGGTCAGGCAACCAATGGCGCCGGCAGTCCAGATCGACATACCGGCGGCATAACACAGCATCAGGGCCGAAACCCCGCAGACCATGCACGCGCCGGACCTGAGCGCCAGACGGCGGATCAACG
Source organism: Pseudomonas sp. 34 E 7 (assembly GCF_900005715.1). Lineage (NCBI taxonomy): Bacteria > Pseudomonadati > Pseudomonadota > Gammaproteobacteria > Pseudomonadales > Pseudomonadaceae > Pseudomonas > Pseudomonas sp. 34 E 7. The sequence continues at coordinate 146,519 of NZ_CVTX01000185.1, read as the reverse complement.
ACCAGCCGCGGGCGCCCTCCTTGTCGGCGCGCCACATCTCTCCGGAAACGCCGCCGACCAAGGCCAATATGATCACCAGCCAGATAGGCATTTCCGCTAACGCTTGTTGTTCGTTTGTCATGTCACGCCTCCTGGCTGAGCACTGAATAGTCCGTTTTTCAATTACACACACTTCGATAGGTAGGCATTCCAAAAAGCCCGGTAGCCCGGGCTTTTCAGTAATGATGTCCTCGGACTTTCGGCGCTACTGGCGCGGTACGGTCCTTTCCTGAATGTTTTTCCGACCACGATCCCTGTCTGCCGGATAACTGCTTCTGGTGCTTTACGCTGCACACCCGGGTCAGTTGCCAACCCTCTGAACCGTTAAGGCCGGTTCATCGCTGCCTGTTTTTGAAGCTGGGTGAAACTAAAGAGCGTCGGCATCCTTGCCGGTGTTGCCTGGCATCCCTGCCACCGCTTCGATGGCGTCCTTGCCGATGTTGCGTGCCTTCCTTGTCTTCCTTGGCGGCATCCTTGCCGCCTCCACCAGGCCTTGTTGGCTGGCTTGAGATGAATAATATGCATGTATGCATATAAAGTCAATGCATCAATGCATTTATTTTTCCGGCAAATATGCATTGGCGCATTCAAAGTCTTATGTGCTCGGGGTTTGGAGGTGTTCTGCAGGCGAAAAAAAACCCGCTCATGGGCGGGTTTCGTCTTACGCGATGAGGTTAGCGGGCGTACATCCCCCACCAGAAAACATGACCGAGGATGCTGATCTGCTCATCCTGAATATCCTGGAAGCTATAGTCTTCATCCGGATGCTCATCACGGTTGAAGCTGCGCAGGCGAATCCCGGAAGGCAGACGGTAGAGCTGTTTCACCCGTAGCTGGCCATTATGATTGATGGCATACAGGTCACCATCGACGATGTCGCCAATCCCGCTCTTGCCGGCATTAACCCCCACCGTCGCGCCATCGCGCAGCACCGGCAACATACTGTTGCCGCGCACCGTCACGCATTTGGCCTGATCGAACTGCACGCCGTTATGCCGAAGGCTGCGCTTTCCAAAGCGCAGGCTGGCTTTCTCACTTTCCTCGATGACGAATCTTCCTGATCCAGCAGCCAATTCAACCTCGCGCAGAAAGGGGATCGACACCTCGTCATCATTAACGGGCGTGTCGTCGTCCCACAGGCTTATGTCCTTGAGCTCCGAATGCATCGGGTCGCGCCCATCATCTCGCAAAGCACCCATACCGGCACCGGCGCGCCCACGCAGGTGATCGGTGCTGACGCGGAAATACTCGGCGATGCGAGAGATGTGTTTGTCCGACGGGTCAACGATCTTGCCGCTGAGGATCCGGGACAGTGTGGATTGAGGCACACCGGTGCGTCGGTGAAGCTCCGTGGGGGAGATCCGATCGCGATCCAGCAGCTCTTTCAAGACGATAGAAACGTTGCGTTTTTGCATAACGCGGATATTGACGGGAGTCTTGAAGGTTGGCAAATGCTAATTTGCATATTTATGCATTAAACACACAATTTTGTTTAGATTGAAACAAAATACTGTATATGCAAACAGTTAATTGCTTTCTATCATTCAGAACCGCTTGATATCGCCGCAGGGTAGCCTGATGCCACACCGAGCGGATGGACAGGCGCCCTTGCTTATCGACAATTCAGGGCCTATGTATAAGACTCTGGAACAACATGGCCAGCAACGACGGAGGTGCTCATGGCTTATTCAGCGCTAGCTGTCGCTAACGCCTTCATTGAACGCGCGAAGGAAGGCAAGCTTTCGGGCCTGACGCCCATGAAGCTGCAAAAACTGCTGTTCTACACGCAGTCCTGGCATCTGCGTGAACGGGATCAGCCGCTCATGGATGACCACTTCGCCCGCTGGCAATATGGCCCGGTCATCCCGTCGCTGTACCATGAGTTGAAATCCTACGGCAGCCGTCCGGTCACTTCGCTGCTCAGCAATTTGAAGCCGGACGACGAAGACATCATCTTCGTAACACCGAGGATTCCCGACAGTGACACCTATGCCCACCGCCTGATTGATCGGATCATCAGCAAATACGGCAAATGGTCAGGCACCCAACTGTCCAACCTTTCCCACGAGAACGGCACAGCCTGGGCCCTCAAGGGCGCCGACGGTTCCGCCATCGACTGGCAAGACATGGCAGCACTCATTCATCCCAAGAGTCGCATCCGTGAGTGAAGAACTCGACAGTCTGGAACTCACCCTACCCCCCGAGGCAGGACCCGACCAGGACTCACAAGCCGGTGGCGAGCAAGCCATAGGCACCGATGATGAAAGAAACCAGAACCTCAAAGACCAGAAGGCCGAACGGCAACTGCGCAAGAAATATGCGGGGCGTGCGTTCTGGTTTGCTGCCTGCGGAGTGATCTTCTGGGCGGTGCTGCTGGTGTGGAATGGGTGGTCGACGTATTACTCGGGTAAGGCGCCGTTCTCGGATAACGTGCTGATTGCCATCACCACGGCGACTTCAATCAATTTGTTTGCGGCGTTTCTTGGGGTGATCAGAGGGTTGTTTCCGGCAAGTGGGCGTAGATCCAGATAGCCTGTTGAACCGCGCGGTAATTCCAACTTTGAAGGATTAATATGCTGCGAAAAAGCCAGATCATCACTCTCCCGGCATTGATCGCATCGGTACTTTTACTCACAGGCTGTCCGCCACCTGCTGAATTCACACAGTGGCGGCGTACCTCCACGAACGTCGATGATGTTAAGGCTGCGATGGCGGAATGTGGTGACCCTGTAGGCGGCTCATTGACTCAATTACCCATAAATGAACAGGTACTCCAGTTTCAATGCATGCAACTTCTGGGTTTTAAGCGTAAAGACGGTTTTGAGTTCTGTGATGTCATGAAAGACACTCCGGCCTGCGTTGAAGCAAAAAAAGGTCGTCCACTAAGCGTGTCCGAGCTTGAGGCTTTGCCGTTTAAAGATGATGACGGTTTCTACCCGATAAAACCCGATTCTGGCCGGTTTGAAGACATGCAGGTCACCTGGCGTAAAGTAGGCGCATCGACGCACCACTCCGTGCAACTGGTCAACGATAAAGAAGCGCTACCGGTCATGTACGCCTGCGGATACCCAAAACCGCTGGGGTCGAACCTGGCCGTCGCCAGCATCGTGCGCACAGCCAAGGCACAACGCTGCATGATTGATCATGGTTTTGAACCGAAGAATAAAATGATTCTGGTCTGCCTGCCTTATCCCACCGTGACGGGTTGTAAAAATGGCGCTGGAGAGAATGAGTGATCAGAGCGATAAATCGCTGAGTTTATGGCGGTGTTACTGCTTGGTGATTTGGCGCGTACTGCTTTCAGGGCGCCCGGTAGCTAATCATTCAGAAACGCAGAAATAGACTTAGCTGAAGTCAAGCGACTCGAAAACTCCTCCCGTAGCCTCACCCGAGGAGATGCAGACTTTGAACGGATACCAGCAATCGTCTACATACCATCCCTCCCCTGTAATAATCCCATCCGCGAGCGAGACTTGGATATTTCTAATCCCGTCCAAAGACAGGTGCTCAGAGCACCAGACCTCAGCCTCGCCTTTAACAAGCCTGAGCCACAACCCATTTGAAACAAGAACACTGTCTAATTCTGGAATGCTGACCAAATACTCGATATCCCCACCGAAATGCTTCAAGAGAACGCCGCTACGAATGTCCACGATATAACCCTGACCACCGGCAACTATCATCACATGGAAAGTTGAACCCAGCTCCAGAACGCAACTGAAGCGGCAAAAACCCGGTTGAAAATTCCCCACCCAAGAAGGCATCGCCTCCGGCGAGAACCTGATGACGACTCCTTCACTATGGTGCCCTTGGCCGGTAGCGCTGAACTGTAAAGGAAGAGGTCCTTCGCCTGGTAGCCCAGCAAGAATCTGATACTTCAGGGTACTCGTCATAAGTTTCCGGGTTGCGAAATTCAAACTAGTCGAATCATGACATTACCTGCCACATCGTTCTAGGAGGCGTGATTTGCCAATGGTGCCTACTGGAGAAAAGTGGACGCATCTATTTCCAGGACACAATTTTCCCAGTTGCACCCTCCCTATCACCACGCTACCCTTCCATTCGTCGCTGCCAATTCAGCGATCGGGCCTGAGAACCCGGCAAGATGCAGGCGCAAAGCGCCCCCAAACCCGATCTGCAGGCGTTTTTTTTCGCCCATCATTTCGTGCAATGGCGGCTGTGCGTGGGAGACCTTCGGGTCTGCCGGGTTCCTGTATCTCCGGTTTCTCAGCCTGCGCACAGCTGCCACCCATTCGCCTGAGAACGAACGTGGTAGCTCTCACTTGATATGGGAGTTTTACCGATGACTGCTACAAATCCGCCTGCGTTAACCACCCTCGGCGTCACCCCCTTCTCCTTTCACTCCGACCAGCCTCTATTCCGCGTCAACAGCGGTGTTTCCCTGCAGGAAGCCTTGCATCACGCCTCCGATCTTCTCCATGTCGCCAAGCTGCTCGCAGAAGATGCGGCGATGACCAAGGAGACGGACCGTTACGCATGGGCGTCGCATTACTTGCAGGAGATGGTCAAGGCGGTGATTGATGATGTGGTGAAGGTGTTGGATTCCCCCAACAACATTCCGTAAGGGCCGATAAAAAGAAGGGGGCGGTGTATTTGAATGAACGCGCTGCGCCCTTCTTCTATTTCTACCTGGCCGTTTGCAACCTGCGAACCCCCGACCTCGCGTGTTAACCTTGCGCCCATTGCAAAAAATGCTGGGCCAAGCGCCCCCTTTGCCCCATCACTTTCAACGAATTTGCCTACTACCCAATGAGTAAAAACACCTCCGATCTGTCCTCCCACACGCCAATGATGCAGCAGTATTGGCGCCTGAAAAACCAGCACCCTGATCAGTTGATGTTCTACCGCATGGGCGACTTCTACGAGATCTTCTACGAAGACGCGAAGAAGGCCGCCAAGCTGCTGGACATCACCCTGACCGCGCGCGGGCAGTCGGCGGGGCAGTCGATTCCGATGTGTGGGATTCCTTACCATTCGTTGGAAGGTTATCTGGTCAAGTTGGTGAAGCTGGGCGAGTCGGTGGTGATCTGTGAGCAGATCGGCGACCCGGCCACCAGTAAGGGGCCGGTGGAACGGCAGGTGGTGCGCATTATTACGCCGGGCACGGTGAGTGATGAGGCGCTGCTGGATGAGCGGCGCGATAACCTGATCGCTGCGGTGTTGGGCGATGAGCGTCTGTTCGGCCTGTCGGTGCTGGATATCACCAGCGGCAATTTCAGCGTGCTGGAGATCAAGGGCTGGGAGAACCTGCTGGCGGAGCTGGAGCGTATCAATCCGGTGGAGTTGTTGATTCCGGATGATTGGCCCAAGGACTTGCCGGCAGAGAAGCGCCGTGGGACTAAACGTCGTGCGCCGTGGGATTTTGAGCGTGATTCGGCGCTGAAAAGTCTGTGCCAGCAGTTCTCGGTGCAGGACCTTAAAGGCTTCGGTTGCGAAACCCTGACCCTGGCCATCGGCGCTGCCGGCTGCCTGCTCAGCTACGCCAAGGAAACCCAGCGCACGGCCCTGCCGCACTTGCGCAGCCTGCGGCATGAGCGGCTGGATGATACCGTGGTACTGGATGGCGCCAGCCGTCGCAACCTGGAACTGGATACCAACCTGGCGGGCGGGCGTGACAACACGCTGCAATCGGTGGTCGACCGCTGCCAGACGGCCATGGGCAGCCGCTTGCTGACCCGTTGGTTGAACCGTCCGCTGCGGGATTTGACCGTCCTCCAAGCACGTCAGACTTCCATTACCTGCCTGCTTGACGGCTATCGCTTTGAAAAGCTGCAGCCGCAACTGAAGGAAATCGGCGATATCGAGCGCATCCTCGCGCGGATCGGCCTGCGTAACGCGCGGCCTCGTGACCTGGCGCGCCTGCGTGATGCCTTGAGTGCCCTCCCCCAGTTGCAAGTCGCGATGACCGAACTGGACACGCCACACCTGCAACAGCTTGCAGTCACCGCCGGCACTTACCCGGACCTCGCGGCGCTGCTGGAAAAGGCCATCATCGACAACCCGCCAGCGATCATCCGTGATGGCGGTGTGCTGAAAACCGGCTATGACAGCGAGCTGGATGAGCTGCAATCGCTGAGCGAAAACGCCGGCCAGTTCCTGATCGACCTGGAGGCCCGCGAAAAAGCCCGCACCGGGCTGGCCAACCTGAAGGTCGGCTACAACCGCGTGCATGGCTATTTTATTGAGCTGCCGAGCAAGCAGGCGGAGTCGGCGCCTATCGACTATCAACGCCGCCAGACGCTCAAGGGCGCCGAGCGCTTTATCACCCCGGAGCTCAAAGCGTTCGAAGACAAGGCATTGTCGGCCAAAAGCCGCGCCCTGGCGCGGGAAAAAATGCTCTATGAAGCCTTGCTCGAGGACTTGATCAGCCGCCTGGCGCCGCTGCAGGACACCGCAGCCGCCCTGGCGGAACTGGACGTGCTGAGCAACCTGGCCGAACGTGCGCTGAACCTGGACCTCAACTGCCCGCGCTTTGTCAGCGAGCCGTGCATGCGCATCGTGCAAGGGCGCCACCCGGTGGTGGAGCAGGTGTTGACCACGCCATTCGTCGCCAACGACCTGTCGCTGGACGACGACACTCGCATGCTGGTGATTACCGGCCCGAACATGGGTGGTAAATCCACCTATATGCGCCAGACCGCGCTGATCGTGTTGCTGGCCCACATCGGCAGCTTCGTGCCGGCGGCCAGTTGCGAACTGTCCCTGGTGGACCGGATTTTCACCCGGATCGGTTCCAGCGACGACCTGGCCGGTGGGCGCTCGACGTTTATGGTGGAGATGAGCGAGACCGCGAACATCCTGCATAACGCCACCGACCGCAGCCTGGTGTTGATGGACGAAGTGGGTCGCGGCACCAGTACGTTTGACGGCCTGTCGCTGGCATGGGCGGCGGCCGAGCGTCTGGCACATTTGCGCGCCTATACGTTGTTTGCCACCCACTACTTCGAACTGACGGTGTTACCGGAAAGCGAGCCGCTGGTAGCCAACGTGCACCTCAATGCCACCGAGCACAACGAACGCATCGTGTTCCTGCACCACGTGCTGCCGGGCCCGGCCAGCCAGAGTTATGGCTTGGCGGTCGCGCAGTTGGCCGGCGTGCCCAATGATGTCATCACTCGCGCCCGCGAGCACCTGAGCCGCCTGGAAACCACGGCCCTGCCCCATGAAACCGTGGTCGCCAGCCCTGCCAAGGCCAGCAGGAAACCCGCCGCGCCGCACCAGAGCGACCTGTTCGCCAGCCTGCCCCATCCGGTACTCGATGAGCTGGCCAAGCTTGACCTGGACGACGTGACGCCGCGTAAAGCGCTCGAAATGTTATATGCACTGAAGACTCGGATATAACGCACACGCGTGCAAGCTGGTAGACTCTCGCGCGGTTTGGGATGCTGCGGGCTTTTAGCCTGGCCCGCAGACTATCGCTCCCGAACCTCGCGAGCCCTGCCACACAGGGTTTCGCTGCCGCCGCCTGAGGAGAAAATTAGAAATGACCTTCGTCGTCACCGACAACTGCATCAAGTGCAAGTACACCGACTGCGTAGAAGTGTGTCCGGTGGACTGCTTCTACGAAGGCCCGAACTTCCTGGTCATCCACCCGGACGAGTGCATTGACTGCGCCCTGTGTGAACCAGAATGCCCGGCTAACGCCATCTTCTCTGAGGATGAAGTACCTGCGGGTATGGAAAACTTCATTGAGTTGAATGCCGAGCTGGCGGATATCTGGCCGAACATCACGGAAAGAAAGGATGCTCTGCCCGATGCGGAAGAATGGGATGGCAAACCCGGCAAGATTGCAGACCTCGAACGCTGATAGCAGCGTCGTTGCCAAAAAAAAGGCCCCTTGCGGGCCTTTTTTGCGTTTTCGTGTAGCCGCTTTCACTTTTCTACAGGCGAAAAAAGGGGCGGTATGACCCGCCCACATTTTTTCCCTAGTCCCTTTAATCCTTTTCATCGTCCTGATGAATCGCATCCTGCGACATTCCTTCAAACCACCGTTCCCTGGTGGCTGTGCCAATCCGTGGACACAGGGCTGATGTTAGAGCCTCCCAAGATAAGTTCAACGGGATCCAAACGGATGGAGACCAATCGGCGATGCTCGAGTGACATTAAATAATTGTTTTATTTCAAAGAGTTAGAAATATCGCTCGTAGATTCGAGACGCTCATTCCCGGTAAAAAAACCGAATACCTACATGACGGTAAGCGAATGCTTACACGACTTATTGGGAAAAGAGCGTCACAAACCTGTGCGGTACTGTTCCTACATCGCGATTCAGTCGTCGCTGACGGTGATCGTCGGCATCGCGGGACTGCTTGCCTCCTGCAGGACTATCCGCGCGCCCACATGGCGGGCCAGTTCCTGATACACCATGGCAATCTGGCCATCGGGCTCGGCAGCCACGGTGGGCTTGCCGCCATCGGCCTGTTCGCGGATAGACATCGACAGCGGCAACGAGGCCAGCAGTTCGACGCCGTATTGAGTCGCCAGCTTCTCGCCACCGCCCTCGCCGAAGAGATGTTCGGCATGGCCACAGTTTGAGCAGATGTGCACCGCCATGTTTTCCACCACGCCCAGCACCGGAATGTTGACCTTACGGAACATCTCCACGCCTTTCTTCGCGTCCAGCAATGCCAGGTCCTGCGGCGTAGTGACGATCACCGAGCCGGCCACCGGGACTTTCTGCGCCAGGGTCAACTGGATATCGCCGGTACCGGGTGGCATGTCGATCACCAGGTAGTCCAGGTCGCCCCAGGCCGTCTGGGTGACCAATTGCAGCAGCGCCCCGGAAACCATCGGCCCGCGCCAGACCATGGGCGTGTTGTCATCGGTCAGGAACGCCATGGACATCACTTCCACGCCCAGGGACTCGATCGGCACAAACCACTTCTGGTCCTTGACCTTGGGTCGTGTGCCTTCGGCAATGCCGAACATCACACCCTGGCTCGGGCCATAGATATCGGCGTCGAGGATGCCCACGCGGGCACCTTCACGGGCCAGGGCCAGGGCCAGGTTGGCGGCGGTGGTGGATTTACCCACCCCGCCCTTGCCCGATGCCACGGCGATCACGTTCTTGACGTTGGCCAGGCCAGGGATCTGTGCCTGGGCCTTGTGCGAGGCGATCACACATCGGATGTCGACCTTGGCCGAGCGCACGCCGTCGAGGCCTTCGATGGCCATTTGCAGCATCTGCGCCCAGCCGTTTTTGAACAGGCCGGCGGCGTAGCCCAGCTCCAGCTGGACCGATACCTGGTCAGCCTGTACCTCGATGGCCCGCACACAGCCGGCACTGACCGGGTCCTGGTTCAAATAGGGGTCGGTGTACTGGCGAAGGACGGCTTCCACCGCTGCGCGATTGACGGCGCTCATGGGCAACTCCCGAAAAAGACTGACTGAAACAGGCGGCTATCCTAACCGTTCCAGGCCACCAGCGGCATGCTTTCGCAGGATCGGAAGATGCTGAAACAGCACCACGGGGTGAAATAAATTTCCCGGCGCTTTATAGTGGCCGACCTCCGTTTCATCAAGTAGCCGAGCCCCATGTCCGAGCCACGCAAGATCCTCGTCACCAGCGCCCTGCCCTATGCCAATGGTTCCATCCATCTTGGCCATATGCTTGAGTACATCCAGACCGATATGTGGGTGCGCTTCCAGAAGCATCGCGGCAATCAATGCATTTATGTCTGCGCGGACGACGCCCACGGTTCGGCCATCATGTTGCGCGCCGAAAAGGAAGGCATCACCCCGGAACAACTGATCGCCAATGTGCAGGCTGAACACAGCGCCGACTTTGCCGAGTTCCTGGTGGAGTTCGACAACTTCCATTCGACCCACTCCGACGAAAATCGTGAGCTTTCGAGCCAGATCTACCTGCGATTGAAAGACGCCGGGCACATTGCCACGCGCTCGATCACCCAGTATTTCGACCCGGAAAAGAAAATGTTCCTGGCCGATCGCTTCATCAAGGGCACCTGCCCGAAATGCGGCACCGACGACCAGTACGGCGACAACTGTGAGAAATGCGGTGCCACCTATGCACCCACCGACCTGAAGAACCCGAAGTCGGCCATCTCCGGCGCTACCCCGGTACTCAAGGATTCCCAGCACTTCTTCTTCAAGCTCCCGGATTTCCAGCAGATGCTGCAAACCTGGACCCGTAGCGGCGCCTTGCAGGATGCCGTGGCCAACAAGATCGCCGAATGGCTGGATGCCGGCCTGCAACAGTGGGACATTTCCCGCGATGCGCCGTACTTCGGCTTTGAAATTCCGGGCGAGCCGGGCAAGTACTTCTATGTCTGGCTGGACGCGCCGATCGGCTACATGGCCAGCTTCAAGAACCTCTGCGACCGCACACCGGCGCTGGACTTCGATGCGTTCTGGGGCAAGGATTCCACTGCCGAGCTGTACCACTTCATCGGCAAGGACATCGTCAACTTCCACGCGCTGTTCTGGCCGGCAATGCTCGAAGGTTCGGGCTACCGCAAGCCGACCGGCATTGCCGTGCACGGCTACCTGACGGTGAACGGGCAGAAGATGTCCAAGTCCCGCGGCACCTTCATCAAGGCGCGCACCTACCTGGACCATCTGTCGCCGGAATATTTGCGTTACTACTATGCGTCCAAGCTGGGCCGTGGCGTCGACGACCTCGACCTGAACCTGGAAGACTTCATTCAGAAGGTCAACTCGGACCTGGTCGGCAAAGTGGTCAATATCGCCAGCCGTTGTGCCGGTTTTATCCACAAGGGCAATGCGGGTGTGCTGGTCGCTGAAAACGCCGCGCCGGAACTGACCGATGCCTTCCTGGCCGCCGCGCCGAGTATCGCCGACGCCTATGAAGCCCGCGATTTTGCCCGCGCCATGCGCGAAATCATGGGCCTGGCCGACCGCGCCAACGCCTGGATTGCCGACAAGGCGCCATGGTCGCTGAACAAGCAGGAAGGCAAGGAAGCTGAGGTCCAGGCGATCTGCGCCACGGGCGTCAATCTGTTCCGTCAGTTGGTGATCTTCCTCAAGCCGGTGCTGCCGCTGCTGGCCGCCGATGCAGAGGCGTTCCTCAACGTCGCGCCGCTGACCTGGAACGACCACGCCACGCTGCTCGGCAACCATCAGTTGAACGCGTTCAAGCCATTGATGACCCGCATCGACCCGGTGAAAGTCCAGGCCATGACCGACGCTTCCAAAGAAGACCTCGTCGCCAGCCAGACCGATACCGGCTCGACCGCGCCAGCTGATTACAGCGAGTTGGCCAAAGACCCTATTTCCGAGGAAATCGAGTTCGACGCTTTCGCCGCCGTGGACCTGCGGGTTGCACTGATCGTCAAGGCCGAAGCCGTGGAAGGCGCCGACAAGCTGTTGCGCCTGACCCTGGATCTGGGCGGCGAGCAACGCAATGTGTTCTCCGGCATCAAGAGCGCTTACCCGGACCCGTCCAAGCTCGATGGTCGCCTGACCATGATGATCGCCAACCTCAAGCCACGAAAAATGAAATTCGGTATCTCTGAAGGCATGGTGATGGCGGCCGGTCCTGGCGGCGCAGAAATCTATCTGCTCAGCCCGGACAGCGGCGCCAAGCCAGGTCAACGCATCAAGTAACCCCTGCAGGATGCCCCGGCGTTTCGACGTTGGGGCTTTTCAGCCCGCCCACATCGGCGGGCCGGGCGTCAACGCAATGATCAAAGCATGAACCTGATTCAACGTATCGACGCGCTGCTACCGCAGACTCAATGCGGCAAGTGCGGGCACCCGGGCTGCAAGCCTTACGCCGAAGGCATTGCTAACGGCGAGGCGATCAACAAGTGCCCGCCCGGAGGCCAGGAAACCATCGCCGGGCTTGCGCAATTGCTGCGCGTGCCGGTGCCGGCCCTGGATACGAGCCGCGGCGACGCGCCGGCCCAGATCGCCTACATCCGTGAGGCTGAATGCATCGGTTGCACCAAATGCATCCAGGCTTGCCCGGTGGACGCCATCATTGGCGCCGCCAAGTTGATGCACACAGTCATCATCGACGAGTGCACCGGTTGCGACCTGTGCGTCGCGCCCTGCCCTGTCGACTGCATCGAGATGCGCCCACTTGCTGAAGTCCTGCCGATTGTGGGCGACCTGGCGCGCAGCGATGACGAGCGGCGCGAACGTGGCCTTAAACGCGACCGGGCACGTCGGCGTTTCGAACAGCGCACCGCACGCCTGCAACGTGAGCAAGCCTGCAAACACGCCGAACGCGTGGCGCGGGCCAAGCGCATTGCGCCCGTGGCAGCGGCATCAGCCGATAGCCATCAGGCCGCTCAGGATGCAGCAATCAAGCAAGCCAAAATCAGTGTCGCCATGAGCCGTGCGCAGTTGCACAAATCCCTGAAGGCGTTTGGCCACCCCCCGACCTTTGAGCAACAGTCACAATTGATTGTCCTGCAAAGGCAGTTCGAAGCCTCGGAGCAGGCGCTTGCCGCGCTGGAGGTCAACGTCCCGCCACCGCTGCCGACAAGCAAAAGCGCTGAACTCAAGCGCGCGAAGATCCAACTGGCAATGCGCCGGGCAGCATTGAAAAAGGCCCAGGATCAACAGGCTGACGAACAGCAACTGGCAAACTTGAGTGCCGCGCTGGACGCCGCCGAGCAGACGCTGCAGGACGCCCAGGCCACTTGCGACGCCAGCGCCAACGGTAACGCCTGACCCACAACCGACGCTGCGTTGTGTATTGCTACAATTACGTCGATAGCCTGCAAGGAAACGTCCCTCCCTATGAACGCTGCAAAACGCCTGGAAATTTTCCGCAGGTTTCACGAAGACAATCCGGAACCCAAGACCGAACTGGCCTACTCCTCGCCGTTCGAGCTGCTGATCGCCGTGATCCTGTCGGCCCAATCCACAGATGTCGGCGTCAATAAGGCCACGGCCAAGCTGTTTCCGGTGGCCAATACGCCGGAGACGATTTATGCCCTGGGTGTGGAAGGGTTATCGGCGTACATCAAGACCATCGGCTTGTACAACAGCAAGGCCAAGAACGTGATCGAGACGTGCCGCCTGCTCATGGAACTGCACGCCAGCGAAGTACCGCAAACCCGCGAAGCCCTCGAAGCGTTACCCGGCGTGGGCCGCAAGACCGCCAACGTTGTACTCAATACGGCGTTCCGGCAGCTCACCATGGCGGTGGATACGCATATTTTTCGCGTCAGCAACCGTACCGGCATCGCTCGCGGAAAAAATGTGGTGGAGGTCGAGAAACAGCTTATGAAGTTCGTGCCCAAGCCCTATCTGCTCGATTCCCATCACTGGCTGATTCTTCACGGGCGCTATGTTTGCCAGGCGCGCAAGCCTCGGTGCGGCAGTTGTCGGATCGAAGATCTATGTGAATACAAGGACAAGACCTCCGACGATTGAGGGTTGTCGGGTTTTGCCTATGAATCGATTGAAAAAATCTTTTTTACGCGTCCGTGGTTTATCGCTATAAGGAGCGCCAATGGCAGTCTTAGCCTGGAGTGAACCTTATGAGCACTGGCAAAGAACAACTGGAAGTAGATGACGAACCGGTGGAGCTGGAAGACGATGAGGCGCCAGCGCCTGTCCCGGAGGTGGCCAAGACCAATTTGAGCAAACGCCTGATTATCGACAACCTTCTGGAAGAGCGACGCTTGCAAAAACAATTGGCCGATTACGACTTCGACCTCTGACCATCCGACAGCCAGCCGGAAGCCTCCCTGACGGAGGCTTTTTTGTGCCGGATCTTACAGCGGTGTCAGAAGGGTGAACGCCCCCTCCTCCTCACACCAAGCCATTGCGCTGGGCCAGCTCTATCAGGTCGACGAGTGACCGGGCATTGAGCTTCAGCAGCAGGCGCGTCTTATAGGTGCTGACGGTCTTGTTGCTCAGGAACATACCGTCGGCAATCTCCTTGTTGGTTTTGCCACGGGCCAGCTGTTGCAGCACCATCATCTCCCGCCCCGATAAACGTTCGACCATGTCAGCCTCACTGGCGTTGCCCATGGTGGACCGCACCGAGTTGAGCGCCTGGTTCGGGAAGTAGCTGTAGCCGGAAAGCACCGCCTTGATGGCGCTCAACAACTCGGTCAGGTCCTGTTGCTTGCACACGTAGCCGGCGGCACCGGCCTGCATGCAACGCATGGAAAAATGACCAGGTGCCTGGGACGTCAGCACCAGCACCTTGAACGACACGGCTTGCTTGGTCGAGGCCAGCCGGCAAATAACTTCAAGGCCATCGAGTTTGGGGATTCCAATATCCAATATGACAATATCCGGCATATGTTCCCGCGCAAGTTGCAGCGCATCGACACCGTTATCAGTCTCGGCAACAACCTCATAACCATGACGCTCCATTAGCATGCGCACAGCTAGCCGAATGACGGGATGATCATCCACGATCAGCACTTTATTCATGAGAAAGTCCAATTTCGCTGTTCGAATTATTTAGAGAAAGCACAATAGCCTAGTCGCCTGCTAGTTGGCATAGCGTGCCCCCCCGAGCAACAGCAGGCAGAGACCCAACCCACAACAAGAAAGGAATTAGCCTACAAAAATTCGCCAACTTTAGTGTATTGGGCTTTATGGAACCCTTCAGACCTTTCCCTGCTCGTACATATTTTGAGTGAAATATCCTCATCCCGAGGCCTATGCCGTAAACGTTGCGCACAGCGCTCTCAGGAAATACCCCTTGCTTACCGTTGCGGCTTATACAAAGGGCTGAAAAAACCCCGTCAGCTTCAGTTCCATTTAACATATTTATATACATCCAATTTTCCTACAGAAAATTCCACAAATTACAGATCCTTTGCGCCTATATGAGTGAATTTTCTGTAAGACATGGTTCCTGTCTAGATGTAAAAAACCTTTCCGTAGGAGAGTAGATTTCTGAAACTGAAAAAATCTCGAAAGACTTGAATAAAACGCTTAAACACATACCAAACATTTTTAAACGTTGCTCACACCTGATTAATGTTTGTATGGGTATATTCAGAGCAAAAAAAAGCCCCTTGCATAAGGGGCCTTTTTCACAACAAGCAAACACTCAGAACAACTTGCGTCCCTTGTTGGCCGCGATGCGCATGCGCAAGGCGTTCAACTTGATGAAGCCGGCCGCGTCCGCCTGGTTGTAGGCACCGCCATCTTCCTCGAAGGTCGCGATGTTGGCGTCAAACAGTGACTCATCGGACTTGCGACCGGTCACGATCACATTGCCCTTGTACAGCTTCAGGCGCACCACGCCGTTCACGTGGGCCTGGGAGGCGTCGATCATCTGCTGCAGCATCAGGCGCTCAGGGCTCCACCAATAGCCGGTATAAATCAGGCTGGCATACTTGGGCATCAGCTCATCTTTGAGGTGGGCCACTTCACGGTCCAGGGTAATGGACTCGATGGCGCGGTGAGCACGCAACATGATGGTGCCGCCCGGTGTTTCGTAGCAGCCACGGGACTTCATGCCGACGTAACGGTTCTCGACGATGTCGAGACGACCGATGCCGTGTTCGCCCCCGATACGGTTCAGGGTCGCCAGCACGGTGGCGGGTGTCATCTCGACACCATCCAGCGCGACGATGTCACCGTTGCGGTAGGTCAGTTCCAGATACTGCGGCTTGTCTGGAGCATTCTCCGGGGAGACGGTCCATTTCCACATGTCTTCTTCGTGTTCGGTCCAGGTGTCTTCCAGCACGCCGCCTTCATAGGAAATGTGCAGCAAGTTGGCATCCATCGAGTACGGGGACTTCTTCTTGCCGTGACGCTCGATCGGGATCGCGTGCTTTTCAGCGTAATCCATCAGCTTTTCACGGGACAGCAGGTCCCATTCACGCCACGGCGCAATCACTTTCACGCCGGGCTTGAGGGCGTAGGCGCCCAGTTCGAAACGCACCTGGTCGTTGCCCTTGCCGGTGGCGCCATGGGAAATGGCATCGGCGCCGGTTTCGTTGGCGATTTCGATCAGGCGCTTGGCGATCAGCGGACGTGCAATGGAGGTGCCGAGCAGGTACTCGCCTTCATAGACGGTGTTGGCGCGAAACATCGGATAAACGAAATCGCGGACGAACTCTTCGCGCAGGTCGTCAATGTAGATCTCTTTCACGCCCATGGCTTGCGCCTTGGCACGTGCAGGTTCGACCTCTTCGCCCTGACCCAGGTCAGCGGTGAATGTCACCACTTCACAGTTATAAGTATCCTGCAGCCACTTGAGGATCACCGAAGTGTCCAGGCCGCCGGAATACGCGAGAACGACCTTGTTTACGTCGGCCATGCCATCACTCCACGGGGTTGTACGGAAAGGCAACGATTCTACCGATCAAAACCGCGAATTTACAGGGGCGCGACAGCAAATGAAGATAAAGCGACAGATTGTGTCGAACGAGCGACCGATGACCGCGCCTTACGAGGTCGCAGCAGGGTTGCTCGGAGTTGCGGCCTGGGGTGCCGGTTTCTCGGGCGCCGCCACGCGTTCGAGCTGCACGTTGACCCGACGGTTGCGCGCTCGATTGGCGGCGTTGGTGTTGGGCGCCAAGGGGTAGCTTTCACCATGGAAACGCATCGTGATCTGGGATTCCGGGATGCCGTTGGCCTTGAAGTAGTCCACTACCGCCAAGGCACGGCGTCGTGAAACATCACGGTTGGTCAGGCGGTTGCCGCTGTTATCCGAATGGCCGTTCAGCTCGATGTGGTTGACCGTAGGGTCGGCTTTCATGAACGCGACAATGACCGACAGTTTCTTCCGGGCCGCTGCATCCAGTTCGATGCCACCACCGGGGAAACCGACTTCCGTTTGTTTAACCTGATCGTAGTTCATCGGCAACAGCTTGGTAGTACACAACTGATAGTCGTTGTAGGCCTTGGAGAATTTCACCGGCAGCAGGCGAATTTCCGAATAACCGCCTTCGCGTCCGTAGTGCCGCACGGTCGGGCTGCGGCCTTCGAGCAAACCGGTGAACAGACGCCCGGCCTGGGCCTGGGAGCTGTTGAACAGTACATCACCACTGCCGACGCGTACCGCACCGAGGTTGATGTCACCGCGACCCGGTTGCCAGGGCGCGGCGGCGGCCAGCAACGTGGCGGAGCCGGCACCGAGCGAACCACTGTAGGCTTTCAGGCGAAAGGTCGCATGCTCGCCCGCCCGGCGCACAAACTCACCCGAGCCGAAATCAGTGATCGGCTGGGTCAGGCGGCACTCGAACTGATCGCCCTCCACTTTCCACTCAATATTCTCCAGGCGTGTCTGGAACGTGAGGGCCATCGCGGGCAGGCTGGCGAACACACTGAGCAGGGCTAGATAATGCTGGCGCACGGGAGGCTCCACTGGTTTCTACAACACTTCAAGGCGTCATACATCGTTAAGGCATACCCAGTGCTATCGGTTGCATCCTGCAAAACTTGATAGCGAGTGCCTGCACGAGTCTTTTCCGGTAGCATTCCCACCAGATTGACCCGCCTGGAATCCCCAATGTCCGACCGCCTGACCCTGCTGCGTCCCGACGACTGGCATATACATCTTCGTGATGGTGCTGTGTTACCCCACACCGTGGCCGATGTCGCGCGCACCTTTGGACGCGCCATCATCATGCCTAACCTGGTACCTCCGGTGCGTAACGCCGAGCAAGCCGATGCCTATCGCCAGCGTATCCTCGCTGCACGACCGGCCGGCAGCCGCTTCGAACCGCTGATGGTGCTCTACCTCACCGACCGCACCCAGCCTTCGGAGATTCGCGAGGCCAAGGCCAGCGGTTTCGTGCACGCCGCCAAGCTGTACCCGGCCGGCGCGACCACCAACTCCGACTCCGGCGTGACCAGCATCGACAAGATACTGCCGGCCATCGAAGCCATGGCCGATGTGGGCATGCCGCTGTTGATCCACGGTGAAGTCACCCGTGGCGATGTCGACGTGTTCGATCGCGAAAAGATCTTCATCGACGAACATATGCGCCGCGTGGTCGAGCTGTTCCCGACCCTCAAGGTGGTGTTCGAACACATCACCACCGCAGACGCCGTGCAGTTCGTCACCGAGGCTTCGGCCAACGTCGGCGCGACCATCACCGCACACCACCTGTTGTACAACCGCAATCACATGTTGGTGGGCGGTATTCGGCCGCACTTCTATTGCCTGCCGATCCTCAAGCGCAACACCCACCAGGTGGCGTTGCTGGATGCCGCGACCAGCGGCAACCCGAAGTTCTTCCTCGGCACCGATTCCGCGCCCCACGCCCAGCACGCCAAGGAAGCCGCCTGCGGTTGCGCGGGATGCTACACCGCGTTTGCCGCCATCGAGCTGTACGCTGAAGCGTTCGAACAACGCAACGCCCTGGACAAGCTTGAAGGTTTCGCCAGCCTCAACGGCCCGCGCTTCTATGGCCTGCCGGCCAATACCGACCGCATCACCCTGGTTCGTGAAGACTGGACCGCCCCCGCCAGCCTGCCGTTTGGCGAGCTGACCGTTATCCCGCTGCGCGCCGGTGAAACACTGCGCTGGCGCCTGCTGGAGGAAAGCAAGTGAGTGAAGACCATTACGATGAAGACCAGGAACATGGCGGTGGCGGCGGTTCGCGCCACCCGATGGCCGAGCGTTTCCGAGGCTACCTGCCTGTCGTTATCGATGTAGAAACCGGCGGTTTCAATTGCGCCACCGACGCGTTGCTGGAAATTGCCGCGACCACCATCGGCATGGACGAGCAGGGCTTCGTGTACCCGGATCACACCCACTTCTTCCGCGTCGAGCCGTTTGAAGGGGCCAACATCGAAGCAGCGGCCCTGGAGTTCACCGGCATCAAGCTTGATCACCCGCTGCGCATGGCGGTGAGTGAAGAAGCGGCGCTGACCGACATCTTCCGTGGCGTACGCAAGGCGCTGAAGGCCAACGGCTGCAAGCGCGCGATCCTGGTGGGGCACAACAGCAGTTTCGACCTGGGCTTCCTGAACGCCGCCGTGGCGCGGCTGGACATGAAACGCAACCCGTTTCATCCGTTCTCCAGTTTCGACACCGCCACGCTCGCCGGCCTGGCCTATGGCCAGACCGTGCTGGCGAAAGCCTGCCAGGCCGCCGGTATCGACTTTGACGGCCGCGAAGCTCATTCGGCGCGCTACGACACCGAAAAGACCGCCGAGCTGTTCTGCGGCATCGTCAATCGCTGGAAACAGATGGGTGGCTGGGAAGACTTCAGCGACTGAGACTCGTCCCGCCAGGTCTGTAGGAGCGAGCTTGCTCGCGAAAAACGTTAACGATAACGCGTGCTTGCTGAATGAACGCGGTGCCTGTGAGTTTTTCGCGAGCAAGCTCGCTCCTACATGGCATTAGGGCTTGCGGCGTGTCAGTGACGTATTTATGGACTGATACTGCGCAATCACGCGCAAGTCGAATCGTCGCACCGCCCCGCCCATAAAAAAACCGGCCCTCACAGGCCGGTTTTTTTCTACCTTGAATCCGGCTTACAGCTTGCCGGCGTTCTCGGTCAGGTAAGCCGCCACACCTTCGGTGGAAGCGGTCATGCCTTTGTCGCCTTTTTTCCAGTTGGCAGGGCAGACTTCGCCGTGCTCTTCGTGGAATTGCAGCGCGTCGACCAGACGAATCAGCTCTTCCATGTTACGGCCCAGCGGCAGGTCGTTGATGATCTGCGAGCGCACAACGCCCTTGTCGTCGATCAGGAATGCGCCACGGAAAGCCACACCGCCTTCGGACTCTACGTCGTAGGCCTTGGCGATATCGTGCTTCATATCGGCAGCCATGGTGTATTTGACTTTACCGATGCCGCCATCGTTGATGGCGGTGTTGCGCCAGGCATTGTGGGTGAAGTGGGAGTCGATGGAAACGGCGACCACTTCAACGTTGCGTGCCTTGAAATCGTCCATGCGGTGATCCAGAGCGATCAGCTCGGATGGGCAGACAAAGGTGAAGTCCAGCGGGTAGAAGAACACCAGGCCGTATTTGCCTTTGATGGCTTCAGACAGTTTGAAGCTGTCTACGATTTCGCCATTGCCGAGGACGGCAGGTACGTCGAAATCCGGGGCTTGTTTGCCGACGAGTACGCTCATTGGATATCTCCTGATGAAGGGGTGACGATTGAAGTAACAGGACCAGCGTCGAGTCTGCCGTGTAGTGGCGACAGACCTGTGACGCGGTCACGCTTCGTGAAGACCGACCATCATACACCGAAAAAACCGTTCGTCAGCGCGCAGGCAATACCCAAGGGACAGTCGACGAAACTATTTTGACAATCATTCTCGTTAACATTAAGATCCATCGCACTTAAGCCCTAAACCCGCGACGGTTCTCCTTATGTATGTGTGCCTCTGTACTGGCGTCACCGACGGACAAATCCGCGAAGCAATCTATGAAGGTTGCTGCAGCTACAAGGAAGTGCGTGAAACCACCGGCGTTGCCAGCCAGTGTGGAAAATGCGCATGCCTCGCCAAGCAAGTGGTGCGGGAAACCCTTACGCAGTTGCAGACAGCCCAGGCTGCGGCACCGTATTCAGCAGAATTTACACACGCTTAAATAGGCGTGTTTTAAAGAACCGGACCCTGTGTCCGGTTTTTTTATGCCTGAAATTCAATTAGTTAGCGTCAAGACGCGGAACACAAACATTCTTATTCCGATTAATTTTCATTTATTATTCAATAACTTAGGTTTGACACCGGGATTGTCGCCGCTCAAACTCCGCCCATACACAGCTATTACAGGGCAGGACCCCAGTCATGAAAGGCGACATCTCAGTCATCCAGCAACTCAACAAAATCCTTGCCAATGAACTGGTCGCGATCAATCAGTACTTTCTGCATGCACGCATGTACGACGATTGGGGCCTGGAAAAGCTGGGCAAGCGCGAATACAAAGAATCGATCAAGGCCATGAAAGACGCCGATGCGCTGATCAAACGCATCCTGTTCCTGGAAGGCCTGCCGAACGTGCAGGACCTGGGCAAGCTGAATATCGGCGAGCACACCCAGGAAATGATCAGCAGCGACCTGGGCTTTGAACGCAAGAGCCACAGCGACCTCAAGGCCGCCATCGCTCACTGCGAAGCCACGGGCGACTATGGCAGCCGCGAATTGCTGGAAGATATCCTTGAAGACCAGGAAGAACACATCGACTGGCTGGAAACCCAACTGGGCCTGATCGACAAAGTCAGCCTGGAAAACTACCTGCAATCGCAGATGGGCGAATAACCCCAAGCGTTCAGGTACAAAAAAGCCCCGCTCTCTGATGAGAAGCGGGGCTTTTTATTGCAAGCCAATCAAGCGTCGGTCTTGGCCGCCGCGTTTGCTGCTGCGTCTTTGATCAGCGCCTGCAACGAGCCATCAGCTGCCATTTCAGTGATGATGTCGCTACCGCCGACCAGTTCACCGGCTACCCACAGCTGCGGGAACGTCGGCCAGTTGGCGTACTTTGGCAGGTTCGCGCGGATTTCAGGGTTTTGCAGGATGTCCACGTAAGCGAACTTCTCGCCACACTGCATCACAGCCTGGGAAGCCTTCGCGGAAAAACCGCACTGGGGAGCGTTTGGCGCGCCTTTCATGTAAAGCAGAATGGTGTTGTTGGCAATCTGCTCTTTGATCGTTTCGATGATATCCATGGAACACCTCTGCAGGAACTTTGCGACTCACGGGTCGGCACGGTGGCGCATTGTAACGCAAAAAACCTGCTGGATGCTCGGGCGCGCCGACAGCCAACCTCAAGCTGCCGAAACGTTCACCGGTACGCCGTTGAGCGCCGCATTGCCCGACAGCTCGTCCAATTGCCGCTCGTCGGTCAAGTCGTTGGCACTCGCCCCGGGCTGGCCGCTGGCGATGCTCATCTGCACACCCGGGCGCCCGTGCCCCCAGCCGTGGGGCAGGCTGACCACGCCTGGCATCATGTCGGTGCTGGCCACCACCTCGATTTCGACCATGCCGATGCGCGAACTGACCCGCACCCGCTGACCGTCGCTCAATTGCCGACTGGCCAGGTCGTCGGGGTGCATCAACAGTTGGTGGCGCGGTTTGCCCTTCACCAGTCGGTGATAGTTATGCATCCAGGAATTATTACTGCGCACATGGCGACGGCCAATCAGCAGCAGTTCGTCAGCCGCCGGTTGCGGTTGCGCGGCAAAGCGCGCCAGGTCAGCCAGGATCACCGCCGGCGCCGCCTGCACCTTGCCGTCGACGGTTTTCAGCCGCTCGGCCAGGTTGGGCTTGAGCGGCCCCAGGTCAACACCATGGGGATGATCGGCCAGCATCGCCACTGACAGCTTGTGCGCAGAGGCATCGCCGTAAGTCCCGGCGCGCAGTCCAAAGTCGATCATCTGCGCGGGCGGCATCGTCGGTTTGAGCACCACGCCGGTATGCGCCGCAAACGCCTTGGCCAGGCCGACGAAAATTTCCCAGTCGTGCAGCGCACCGTCAGGCTTGGGCAGGATCGCGCGGTTGAAGCGCGTGACATTGCGCACCGCGAACATATTGAAGGTGGTGTCGTAGTGATCATTCTCCAATGCCGATGTGGACGGCAGGATCAGGTCGGCATAGCGCGTGGTCTCGTTGATGTAGAGGTCGACACTGACCATGAACTCCAACCCCTCCAGCGCCTGCTCCAGCTGACGGCCGTTGGGCGTCGACAGTACCGGGTTGCCGGCCACCGTCACCAGGGCGCGGATTTGCCCCTCACCTTCGGTGAGCATTTCCTCGGCCAAGGCAGACACCGGCAGCTCGCCGCCGTATTCAGGCCGCCCGGATACGCGGCTTTGCCAGCGGTTGAAATGCCCGCCTCCGGTCGACGCCACCAGGTCCACCGCCGGCGTGGTACACAAGGCGCCGCCCACGCGGTCCAGATTGCCGGTGACCAGATTGATCAACTGCACCAGCCAATGACACAGCGTGCCGAATGCCTGGGTCGAGACGCCCATGCGCCCGTAACACACCGCCTTGTCCGCTGCGGCGAAGTCACGCGCCAACTGGCGGATCTGTTCGGCAGGCACCGCGCACTGACGGCTCATGGCCTCGGCGGTGAACCCGGCGATCGCCTGGCGCACACTTTGCAGCCCCTCAACCGGCAAATGGCTGTCGCGGGTCAACCCTTCTGCAAACAGCGTGTTGAGCAGCCCGAACAACAAGGCCGCATCGCCGCCGGGGCGCACGAACAGATGCTGATCGGCAATCGCCGCCGTTTCACTGCGGCGCGGGTCGACGACCACCACTTTTCCACCCCGGGCCTGAATCGCCTTGAGGCGCTTCTCAACATCGGGCACGGTCATGATGCTGCCATTGGAGGCGAGCGGGTTACCACCCAGGATCAACATGAAGTCGGTGTGGTCGATGTCCGGAATGGGCAGCAACAGGCCATGGCCGTACATCAGGTGACTGGAGAGGTGATGGGGCAGTTGGTCCACCGAGGTTGCGGAGTAGCGGTTACGGGTCTTCAGCAGGCCAAGAAAGTAGTTGCTGTGGGTCATCAACCCGTAGTTGTGCACGCTGGGGTTGCCTTGATACACCGCCACCGCATTCTGCCCATGCCTGGCCTGGATGCCCGCAAGGCGTTCGGCGACCAGCGCAAACGCGTCTTCCCACGGGATCGGTTGCCACTCGCTGCCCACGCGCAACATGGGCTGGTGCAGGCGGTCCGGATCATTCTGGATATCCTGCAATGCCACGGCTTTGGGACAGATGTGCCCGCGACTGAACGTGTCCAGCGGGTCACCCTTGATTGAGGTGATCGACAGGCCGCCGTCGTCGTCTCGGGTGGTTTGCAGGGTCAGGCCGCAGATGGCTTCGCACAGGTGGCAGGCACGGTGATGGAGAGTCTTGGTCATGGCCAGTCTCTTTTATAAGGGCTTTGTTCAACTATGGGCCGCACCTACGCGGTGCGCCAGCAACGTTCGCGCGGTGAATCGGCGGCTATAGGCCAGGGCATGGCTAAACGTGAGCAAATGTTTCAGAAACCTCCTGCAAGCGCCGTAAACCGACGCAACACGCGCCACAGGCGCCCCTGCGCATTGCCAAAGGTCTCGGGGCCAGTGTACAAATGGGCCGCTGCTGTCAGGAAACCGTCTTCAAACGCGCTTCGGCGCCCTGCTTGAACACCTCTAAAAATCGTAGCCCTATTGGTAAGACGCGACATTTAATGTCAATATCGCGCCTTCCCCTATTTCGTCGCCCCGTGCGGCTTTCGCCGCAGGTCTCGCCCGTTGTCACAATAAACAAGGCTTTGAGTATCTGCGGTCTGTTGCAAAAAGGTAGTTAATGATGAGCGCAAGGCACTTTCTCTCCCTGATGGATTGCACGCCCGAAGAGCTGGTCAGCGTGATCCGTCGAGGCATTGAGCTTAAAGACCTGCGTAACCGCGGCGTACTGTTTGAGCCTTTGAAAAATCGCGTGCTCGGGATGATTTTCGAGAAGTCCTCGACCCGCACCCGCCTATCCTTCGAAGCCGGCATGATTCAGCTGGGTGGCCAGGCTATCTTCCTGTCGCCACGCGATACCCAATTGGGCCGTGGCGAGCCGATCAGCGATTGCGCCATCGTGATGTCGCGCATGCTCGACGCCGTGATGATCCGTACCTTCGCCCACAGCACCCTGACCGAATTTGCCGCCAACTCGCGCGTGCCGGTGATCAACGGCCTGTCCGATGACCTGCACCCGTGCCAGTTGCTGGCCGACATGCAAACCTTCCTCGAACACCGCGGCTCGATCCAGGGCAAGACCGTGGCCTGGGTCGGCGACGGCAACAATATGTGCAACAGCTATATAGAAGCGGCCATCCAGTTCGACTTCCACCTGCGCATCGCCTGCCCCGAGGGTTACGAACCCAGCGCCGAGTTCATGGCCAAGGCCGATGGCCGTGTGCAACTGCTGCGCGATCCGAAAGACGCGGTGGTCGGCGCCCATCTGGTCAGCACCGACGTTTGGACCTCCATGGGCCAGGAAGACGAAACCGCCAGGCGCCTGGCCCTGTTCGCGCCATTCCAGGTGACCCGCGCCCTGCTCGACCTGGCCGCGCCGGACGTGTTGTTCATGCACTGCCTGCCCGCCCACCGTGGCGAGGAAATCAGCCTGGACCTGCTCGACGACCCGCGCTCGGTCGCCTGGGACCAGGCCGAAAACCGCCTGCATGCGCAAAAGGCCCTGCTCGAATTCCTCGTGCCGCCGTCGTATCACCACGCATGAGCCAGCCATTACTGCTGAGCCTGCGCAACCTGGCATGCGGCTATCAAGATCAACGGGTGGTGCAGAACCTCAACCTGCACCTCAACGCGGGCGACATCGGCTGCCTGCTCGGCTCCTCGGGCTGCGGCAAGACCACCACCCTGCGCGCCATTGCCGGGTTCGAGCCGGTGCACGAAGGCGAAATCAGCCTGGCGGGCGAAGTGATCTCCAGTGCCGGTTTCACGCTGGCGCCGGAGAAACGTCGTATCGGCATGGTGTTCCAGGATTACGCGTTGTTTCCTCATCTGAGCGTGGCCGACAACATCGCCTTCGGCATCCGCAAGCACCCGCACAAAGAGCGTGTGGTCGCCGAGTTGCTGGAACTGGTCAACCTCAAAGACTTGGGCAAACGCTTCCCCCACGAGCTTTCCGGTGGCCAGCAACAACGCGTCGCCCTCGCCCGCGCCCTGGCGCCGGAACCGCAATTGCTGCTGCTGGACGAGCCGTTTTCCAACCTGGATGGCGAACTGCGGCGCAAGCTCAGCCATGAAGTGCGCGACATTCTCAAGGCGCGCGGCACCAGTGCGATCCTGGTCACCCATGATCAAGAGGAAGCCTTCGCCGTCAGCGACCATGTGGGCGTTTTCAAGGAGGGTCGTCTTGAGCAATGGGATACGCCCTACAACCTCTATCACGAGCCGCAGACGCCGTATGTGGCGAGCTTTATCGGCCAGGGCTATTTCATTCGCGGGCAATTGAGCTCGCCCGAGTCCGTCAGCACCGAGCTGGGCGAGCTGCGTGGCAACCGTGCCTATACCTGGCCGACCGGTGGCGCGGTGGATGTATTGCTGCGACCGGATGACATCGTCTACGCGCCGGACAGTGCGCTGAAAGCGCGGATTGTCGGCAAGACCTTCCTCGGCGCGTCAACGCTATACCGCCTGCAACTTGCGACGGGCGCGCAGTTGGAGTCGATTTTTCCCAGCCATGTCGATCAGCAGGTCGGGGCGGATGTGGGCATTCGAGTGGCTGCCGAGCATCTGGTGCTGTTCCAGGCGTAAGCAGCTACCTGAAAAAACTGGTTTAAACCTGTAGGAGCGAGCTTGCTCGCGAAAAACTCACAGGCACCGCGTTCATTCAGGAAGTACGCGTTATCGTTGACGTTTTTCGCGAGCAAGCTCGCTCCTACTGGCATTAGGGCGAGCCCATCAGGCCCGGCCAATCGGCGCGAACCTGGCTTGGGTATGTTCAGCCAACACCTCGGCCGGCAGCTCAACTTCCAGCCCGCGCCGGCCAGCACTGACAAAAATCGTTGCAAACGGCTGCGCGCTCACATCGATGAACGTGCGCAAACGCTTCTTTTGCCCCAAGGGGCTGATACCGCCCAATAGATACCCGGTGGAACGCTGCGCGGCCGCCGGGTCAGCCATTTCGACTTTCTTGACGCCTGCCGCATTCGCCAGGGCTTTGAGATCAAGACTTCCGACGACCGGCACCACCGCCACCAGCAATTCACCCTTCTCACTGCTGGCCAGCAACGTCTTGAACACCTGCGCCGGGTCGAGGCCCAATTTTTCCGCGGCCTCCAGGCCATATGACGCCGCCTTGGGATCATGTTCATAACTGTGGATACGATGTTCGGCGCGAACTTTTTTCAACAGGTCCAAGGCAGGCGTCATGTGGGCTCCGAAAGATCAAACTGACCGTCAATTCTAGGCCAAGCCTGCGCAAAACGCTCTAGTACAGTCGCTCAAGCGCATACACAGCTGACTCCTTCGATGATCATTCACCACACCAATAGTTAGGAAATGACCAACCGTTCACTTTCGACCTTTGACAGCGGTCATTCTTGTCTATATTTTTTCGTTTCCGAATGCTGTAGGAATAACTCCCCAGTACTCGAGCAGTAAGCCGTGACCAGGATGGGGATCCTCGCCACGGTGAAAATCGCGCAACCGCCCATTGAGGCAGTGCGCCAGACAAGAACAACAACTGAGGTTTTCCATGACAACTGCTCTTCAACAGCCCTCACTTTCGAGCCAATGCATGGCCGAATTCCTCGGCACTGCGCTGCTGATCTTCTTCGGTACCGGATGCGTCGCTGCGCTCAAGGTCGCGGGCGCCAGCTTTGGCTTGTGGGAAATCAGCATTATCTGGGGCGTCGGCGTCAGCATGGCGATCTACCTGAGTGCCGGTATTTCCGGGGCTCACCTCAATCCGGCGGTGAGTATCGCCCTGTGCATTTTCGCCGATTTCGAAAAGCGCAAACTGCCCTTCTATATCCTCGCCCAAATCGCCGGGGCCTTCTGTTCCGCTGCATTGGTGTACACGCTCTACAGCAATCTTTTTTTCGATTACGAACAAACTCACCACATGGTGCGTGGCTCCCAGGCCAGCCTGGAATTGGCCTCGGTGTTCTCCACTTATCCCCATGCACTGCTGAGTACGGCTCAGGCGTTCCTGGTGGAAATGGTCATCACCGCGATCCTGATGGGCGTGATCATGGCCCTGACGGACGATAACAATGGCCTGCCACGTGGCCCGTTGGCTCCACTGCTGATCGGCCTGCTGATCGCGGTGATTGGCAGCGCCATGGGCCCGCTGACCGGCTTTGCGATGAACCCGGCGCGGGATTTCGGGCCCAAGCTGATGACCTTTTTCGCCGGCTGGGGTGAAATGGCCTTCACTGGCGGCCGCGATATTCCTTACTTCCTGGTACCGATTTTCGCGCCGATTGTCGGCGCATGCCTTGGCGCTGCCGCGTATCGCGGGCTGATTGCCCGTCATCTGCCGAGCGCCGCACCTGCTATAGCTGAAACAACTGACACGGCTGTCAACGGCAAGACCCGTATTTCCTGAAAGCGCCAGCCAGGGTCCCTGCCCTTCGTGACCCCGGCTGATTTCTGACTTCCTTATTTCGTCCAAGGCAATTGACATGACCGACCTTCAGAATAAGAACTACATCATTGCCCTTGATCAGGGCACCACCAGTTCCCGGGCGATCATCTTCGATCGCGACGCCAACGTGGTCTGCACCGCCCAGCGTGAATTCACCCAGCATTACCCGCAAGCGGGCTGGGTCGAGCATGACCCGATGGAAATTTTCGCGACCCAGAGCGCGGTGATGGTCGAAGCGCTGGCGCAGGCCGGCCTGCACCATGACCAGGTCGCCGCCATCGGCATCACCAACCAGCGTGAAACCACCGTCGTGTGGGACAAAGTCACCGGCCGCCCGATCTACAACGCGATCGTCTGGCAATGCCGCCGCAGCACCGAGATCTGCCAGCAGCTCAAACGCGACGGCCACGAGCAGTACATCAATGACACCACCGGCCTGGTCACCGACCCGTACTTTTCCGGCACCAAGCTCAAGTGGATCCTCGACAACGTCGAAGGCAGCCGCGAGCGTGCGCGTAACGGCGAACTGCTGTTCGGCACCATCGACAGCTGGCTGATCTGGAAATTTACCGGCGGCAAGACCCACGTCACCGACTACACCAACGCCTCGCGCACCATGCTCTTCAACATCCACACGCTGGAGTGGGATGCGAAGATGCTGGAGATCCTCGACGTACCGCGCGAAATGCTGCCGCAAGTGAAGTCGTCGTCGGAAATCTACGGCCGTACCAAAAGCGGTATCGCCATCGGCGGCATCGCGGGTGACCAACAGGCTGCCCTGTTCGGCCAGATGTGCGTCGAAGCCGGCCAGGCCAAGAACACCTACGGCACCGGTTGCTTCCTGCTGATGAACACCGGCGACAAAGCGGTGAAATCCAAGCACGGCATGCTCACCACCATCGCCTGCGGCCCCCGTGGCGAAGTGGCGTATGCCCTGGAAGGCGCGGTATTCAACGGCGGCTCCACCGTACAGTGGTTGCGTGACGAGCTGAAGATCATCGCCGATGCCACCGACACCGAATACTTCGCCGGCAAGGTCAAGGACAGCAACGGCGTGTACCTGGTGCCCGCGTTCACCGGCCTGGGCGCGCCGTACTGGGACCCGTACGCCCGTGGCGCACTGTTCGGCCTGACCCGTGGCGTACGCGTGGATCACATCATTCGTGCTGCCCTGGAGTCGATTGCCTACCAGACCCGCGACGTGCTCGACGCCATGCAGCAGGACTCCGGCGAACGCCTCAAGGCCCTGCGCGTGGACGGCGGTGCGGTGGCCAACAACTTCCTCATGCAGTTCCAGGCCGACATCCTCGGCACCCAGGTCGAGCGCCCGCAGATGCGCGAGACCACCGCACTCGGCGCGGCCTACCTGGCCGGCCTGGCGTGCGGCTTCTGGAGCAGCCTGGATGAGTTGCGCGGCAAGGCGGTCATCGAGCGCGAGTTCGAACCGCAACTGGACGAGGGCGCCAAGGAAAAGCTCTACGCCGGCTGGCAAAAAGCGGTCAGCCGCACCCGTGACTGGGAGCCGCACGAAGGCGCTGAATAAGCCAACCGCAGGTTGTAACTGGCAGGGAGCGGATTCCTGCGTCATCATGGGCCACTTTTGTATGGCAGCCCAAAGGACGCCCCATGAATCTGCCTCCCCGCCAACAACAAATCCTCGAACTGGTCCGCGAACGCGGCTACGTCAGTATCGAGGAAATGGCGCAGTTGTTCGTTGTCACCCCGCAAACCATCCGCCGCGATATTAACCAGCTGGCGGACGCCAATCTGCTGCGCCGCTACCACGGCGGCGCGGCCTATGACTCCAGCGTCGAGAACACCGCGTACGCCATGCGTGCCGACCAGATGCGCGATGAAAAGCAGCGTATCGGCGAAGCCATCGCGGCGCAGATTCCCGATCACGCCTCGTTGTTCATCAATATCGGTACCACCACCGAATCCATCGCCCGTGCGTTGCTCAATCACCATCACCTGAAAATCATCACCAACAACCTCAACGTCGCCACCATGCTCAGTGCCAAGGACGACTTCGACGTGTTGCTGACCGGCGGCAATGTGCGGCGTGACGGCGGTGTGGTTGGCCAGGCAAGCGTCGATTTCATCAACCAGTTCAAGGTCGACTTTGCGCTGGTGGGTATCAGCGGCATCGATGAAGATGGCAGCCTGCTCGACTTCGATTATCAGGAAGTGCGGGTTTCCCAGGCGATCATCGCCAATGCGCGGCAAGTGATCCTGGCGGCGGACTCCAGCAAATTCGGGCGCAACGCCATGATTCGCTTGGGACCGATCAGCCTGGTGGACTGCCTGGTCACCGATCAGCAGCCGGTGCCGGCGCTGGTACAGGTGTTGAATGAGCATAAGGTTCGTCTGGAAGTCGTCTGACTTCTCGTTCCCACGCTCTGCGTCCGCTGTGACACAGAGCGTCATAGGCTGAATTCCCACGCGGAGCGTGGGAACTATCGGTTCACAAATTTTCCTTTCCCCGCCCTTCGATGAGTTTTTTCAATCGAAGTCGGCTGGCTGTGCCCGCATTTATCAGCTACCATTTTCGCAAATGAACATTAATGTTCGAATTCCAATACGAAAAGATCGCGAGGCCAAGCCGATGAACCCTTCTACCTTGCCTGCCCCACCGCTTGCCGAAGTCTATGATGTCGCCGTTATCGGCGGCGGGATCAATGGCGTCGGCATTGCAGCAGACGCAGCCGGTCGCGGTTTGTCGGTATTCCTTTGCGAAAAGGACGACTTGGCCAGCCACACCTCGTCAGCCAGCAGCAAACTGATCCACGGTGGCTTGCGCTACCTGGAGCACTACGAGTTCCGTCTGGTACGCGAGGCCCTGGCCGAGCGCGAAGTGCTGCTGGCGAAGGCGCCGCACATCGTCAAGCAGATGCGCTTCGTGCTGCCGCACCGTCCGCACCTGCGCCCGGCCTGGATGATTCGTGCCGGCCTGTTCCTGTATGACCACTTGGGCAAGCGCGAGAAACTGGCCGGTTCCAAAAGCCTCAAGTTCGGCGCCGACAGCCCGCTGAAAAGCGAAATCACCAAAGGCTTCGAATACTCCGACTGCTGGGTCGACGACGCCCGCCTGGTGGTGCTCAATGCCATGGCCGCACGCGAGAAAGGCGCCCATATCCACACCCAGACCCGCTGCATCAGTGCACACCGTAGCAACGGCCTGTGGGAAATGAACATGGAGCGCGCCGATGGCAGCCTGTTCTCGATCCGCGCCCGTGCGCTGGTAAACGCCGCAGGCCCGTGGGTCGCCAAGTTCATCAAGGAGGATCTGAAGCTGGATTCGCCTTACGGTATCCGCCTGATCCAGGGCAGCCACCTGATCGTGCCGAAACTCTACGAAGGGGCGCATGCGCACATCCTGCAGAACGAGGACCAGCGCATCGTCTTCACGATTCCGTACCTGAATCACCTGACCATCATCGGCACCACCGACCGTGAATACACCGGCGATCCGGCGAAAGTGGCTATCACTGAAGGTGAAACCGACTACATGCTCAAGGTGGTCAATGCGCACTTCAAGAAACAGCTGAGCCGTGACGACATCGTCCACACCTATTCGGGCGTACGTCCGTTGTGCAACGACGAATCGGATAACCCGTCGGCCATTACCCGCGACTACACCCTGTCGCTGTCCGGCGCTGCCGGCGAGGCACCGATCCTGTCGGTGTTCGGCGGCAAGCTGACCACGTATCGCAAGCTGGCTGAATCGGCCATGGCGCAACTGGCGCCGTACTTCACGCAAATGCGCCCAAGATGGACCGCCAAGGCCAGCCTGCCCGGCGGCGAAGACATGACCACGCCAGAAGCCCTGGCCGAGGCCATTCGCAGCAAGTTCGACTGGCTGCCAGGCGAAATCGCCCGTCGCTGGTCGACCACCTACGGCAGCCGCACCTGGCGCCTGCTGGAAGGTGTGCAGACCCAGGCCGACCTGGGTGAGCACCTGGGAGGCGGGCTCTACACCCGCGAAGTCGATTACCTGTGTGCTGAAGAATGGGTGACGCAGCCTCAGGACGTGCTGTGGCGCCGTACCAAGCTGGGCCTGTTCACCACGGCGGCGGAACAGGACAACCTGCAACGCTACCTGTCCCGGGTTGAACAGAACCGCAGCAAGATCGAAGCGGCCTGACCCCCTCCCTAGGCTGTAGAAGCGAGCTTGCTCGCGAAAAATCCGAGAGCGCCGCGTTTATCCAGAATAACCGCGGCGCTTTTGCGTTTTTCGCGAGCAAGCTCGCGCCTACCGGCAGCGGGTGTGACATTCGGTTTTCCGAACGTTATACGTCCTCTCTATTCGGTTAGCCGTACCTACGATGCAGACAGCGACTGTCACACAAAGTTAATTTCCATGTAATTCAATACGTTAAGCTTTTGTTTTCGGTATGGCACGACTCATGCTCTACACTTCCTGACGATTGCCCGAGACGCCTCAGGAGCCGTCAAGGCATTCGCTGTACAAGAGAGCCGTTTAGCTGGCTTCATAAAAAAAACAAATGTCGAGGAAGTATTGATGCGCATCGTTCCCCATATCCTGGGCGCAGCTATCGCTGCTGCTCTGATCAGCACTCCAGTTTTCGCCGCCGAACTCACCGGCACGCTGAAGAAAATCAACGACTCCGGCACTATCACTCTCGCTCACCGCGACAGCTCCATCCCGTTTTCCTACATTGCGGATGGTTCGGGCAAGCCTGTCGGCTACTCCCATGACATTCAACTGGCCGTCGTCGAAGCCCTGAAAAAAGACCTGAACAAGCCCGACCTGAAGGTCAAGTACAACCTGGTGACCTCGCAAACCCGCATTCCGCTGATCCAGAACGGCACTGCGGACCTTGAGTGCGGCTCCACCACCAACAACGCCGAACGCGCCCAGCAAGTTGATTTCACCACCAACATCTTCGAAATCGGCACCCGCCTGCTGGTCAAGAAAGACAAGGAAGGCAAGCCGTCCTACGCCGACTTTGCCGACCTGAAAGGCAAGAACGTCGTGACCACCGCCGGCACCACGTCCGAGCGCATCATCAAGGCGATGAACGCCGACAAGCAGATGGGCATGAACGTCATCTCCGCCAAAGACCATGGCGAATCCTTCCAGATGCTCGAAAGCGGCCGCGCCGTAGCGTTCATGATGGACGACGCCCTGCTGGCCGGTGAAGAAGCCAAGGCCAAGAAGCCGGACGACTGGGTCATCACCGGTACTCCGCAGTCCTTCGAAGCCTATGCCTGCATGGTTCGCAAAGGCGACCCGGACTTCAAGAAAGCCGTGGATGACGCCATTGTCAGCCTGTACAAATCCGGCGAAATCAACAAGATCTACGCCAAATGGTTCGAAAGCCCGATCCCACCGAAAGGCCTGAACCTCAACTTCCCGATGAGCGACAAGGTCAAGGAGCTGATCGCCAACCCAAGCGACAAACCAGCGCCAGAAGTAAAAATCTGATACCTGACTAAGCTTATCCCCTGAGGGAGCCACCCCTCCCTCAGGCGTCTGTTACTACCTGCTGGCTTTAACTTGGAACACTCGACCTGGCGGTTTTCGAGCCGATCGTGTGTGCCTGGCGTTCAACGTCAGGTGGGAAATGGCATTCCCCAAGCGGGTGCTTGTACATCGATCGATTTCGGGGGAGACCCTAATGAATTACAACTGGGACTGGAGCGTGTTCTTCAAGTCCACTGGCGTTGGCAGCGAGACTTATCTCGACTGGTACATCGCCGGCCTGGGCTGGACCATCGCCATCGCTGTCGTGGCATGGATTGTCGCCTTGCTGCTGGGCTCCATTCTGGGAGTCATGCGCACCGTGCCAAACCGCCTCGTAGCGGGCATCGCGACCTGCTACGTGGAACTGTTTCGAAACGTGCCGCTGCTGGTTCAGCTGTTTATCTGGTACTTCCTGGTACCCGACCTGCTGCCGCAGAACCTGCAGGACTGGTACAAGCAAGACCTCAACCCGACCACCTCGGCCTACCTGAGCGTCGTCGTGTGCCTGGGCCTGTTCACCGCCGCCCGTGTGTGTGAGCAAGTGCGCACCGGCATCCAGGCGCTGCCCCGTGGCCAGGAAGCCGCAGCTCGCGCCATGGGTTTCAAGCTGCCGCAGATATACTGGAACGTGCTGCTGCCCCAGGCCTACCGCATCATCATTCCGCCGCTTACCTCCGAATTCCTCAACGTGTTCAAGAACTCCTC
Source organism: Pseudomonas sp. 34 E 7 (assembly GCF_900005715.1). Lineage (NCBI taxonomy): Bacteria > Pseudomonadati > Pseudomonadota > Gammaproteobacteria > Pseudomonadales > Pseudomonadaceae > Pseudomonas > Pseudomonas sp. 34 E 7. The sequence continues at coordinate 112,285 of NZ_CVTX01000185.1, read as the reverse complement.
CGTGGCGTCCCTGATCGGCTTGATGGAACTGCTGGCACAAACCAAGCAGACCGCCGAGTTTTCGGCCAACCTGTTTGAAGCCTTCACCCTGGCCACGCTGATCTACTTCACCCTGAACATGAGCCTGATGCTGCTGATGCGCGTGGTCGAGAAGAAAGTCGCAGTGCCCGGCCTGATCTCCGTGGGGGGTAAATAATGGACTTCGATTTCAGCGGGATCATCCCCGCGATCCCGGGCCTGTGGAACGGCATGGTCATGACCCTGCAACTGATGGTCATGGGCGTGGTCGGCGGCATCATCCTGGGCACGATCCTGGCGCTGATGCGCCTGTCGTCCAGCAAGCTGCTGTCCCGCGTGGCCGGCGCCTATGTGAACTACTTCCGTTCGATCCCGCTGCTGCTGGTCATCACCTGGTTCTACCTGGCGGTGCCCTTCGTGCTGCGCTGGATCACCGGCGAAGATACGCCGATCGGCGCGTTCACTTCGTGCGTCGTGGCGTTCATGATGTTCGAAGCGGCGTACTTCTGTGAAATCGTGCGGGCCGGCGTGCAGTCGATCCCCAAGGGACAGATGGCTGCCGCTCAGGCGATGGGCATGACCTACGGCCAGACCATGCGCCTGATCATCCTGCCCCAGGCGTTCCGCAAGATGACGCCGTTGCTGCTGCAACAGTCGATCATCCTGTTCCAGGACACCTCGCTGGTCTACACCGTGGGCCTGGTGGACTTCCTCAACTCCGCCCGCTCCAACGGCGACATCATCGGCCGCTCCAATGAGTTCCTGATCTTCGCCGGTGTCGTCTACTTCATCATCAGCTTTTCCGCCTCGCTGCTGGTCAAGCGTCTGCAAAAAAGGTTTGCCGTATGATCTCTATCAAGAACATCAACAAGTGGTATGGCGACTTCCAGGTGCTGACCGACTGCAGCACCGAGGTTAAAAAAGGCGAAGTGATCGTGGTGTGCGGGCCGTCCGGCTCGGGCAAATCCACGCTGATCAAGTGCGTCAACGCGCTGGAACCGTTCCAGAAGGGCGACGTTGTCGTGGACGGCACCTCGATTGCCGACCCGAAGACCAACCTGCCGAAACTGCGCTCGCGCGTGGGCATGGTGTTCCAGCACTTCGAGTTGTTCCCGCACCTGACCATCACCGAAAACCTGACCATCGCGCAGATCAAGGTGCTTGGTCGCAGCAAGGAAGAAGCCACCCAGAAGGGCCTGCAACTGCTTGAGCGCGTAGGCCTGTCGGCCCATGCCCACAAGCACCCGGGGCAACTGTCCGGTGGCCAGCAGCAACGTGTCGCGATTGCCCGCGCCCTGGCCATGGACCCGATCGTCATGCTGTTCGACGAACCGACCTCGGCGCTGGACCCGGAAATGGTCAACGAAGTGCTCGACGTGATGGTGCAACTGGCCCACGAAGGCATGACCATGATGTGCGTGACCCACGAAATGGGCTTTGCGCGCAAAGTGGCCGACCGCGTGATCTTCATGGACGCCGGCAAGATCATCGAAGACTGCCCGAAAGAAGAATTCTTCGGCGACATCAGCGCCCGCTCCGAACGTGCGCAGCACTTCCTTGAGAAAATCCTGCAGCACTAAAAGCAACTCGCTTCTCCCCTGTAGGAGCGAGCTTGCTCGCGAAAGACGACAACGTTAACGCGTGTATCCAGAATTAACGCGGTGCCTTTGAGTTTTTCGCGAGCAAGCTCGCTCCTACAGTTGGCAGGCGAGAAGTAGCTGACCCAAGGCATCTGTGATGAAATGCGACCCCACTCAATATCGCGCCGCGCCGCCATCACTTGCCGTGAAGCCTCGTCTGATACGCCAACTGTTCCTGCCACCGTTGATCATCGCCCTGATGATCGGCCTGGGTTTTATCGGCTTCTGGGTCAGTGAGTACTACGGCATCCGCACCCTCAGCGACAATAGCGGACGCCAGCTGGAGCTACATGCCCGCACCGTCGAAAGCGAACTGAGCAAATACACCTACCTGCCCAGCCTGCTCGAGCTCGAATCCAGCGTTTCGCTGCTCCTGGCCGATCCCAACCAGGAAACCCGCAAGACCGTCAACGATTACCTCGAAGGCCTGAACCGCCGCAGCCGCAGCCGGGCCATCTACGTCATGGACACCACCGGTCGGGTACTGGCCACCAGTAACTGGCGCGACGCCGACAGTTATCAGGGTGAAGACCTGTCCTTTCGCGCCTATTTCCAGAACGCCGTACGCGGCCAGCCCGGTCGTTTCTACGGCATTGGCAGCACCAATGGCGAACCCGGCTATTACCTGGCCCACGGCCTGGAAGAGCACGGCAAGATCATCGGCGTCGCCGTGGTCAAGGTGCGCCTGGAAGCGCTTGAGGAACGCTGGCAGCGCGCGCGCCTCGAAGCCTTCGTCAGTGACGAAAACGGCATCATTATCCTGTCCAGTGACCCGGCCCGCCGTCTCAAGGCGGTGCGCCCCCTGAGCGATGACACCAGGGACCGACTGGCGCACAGCCTGCAATATTACTGGGCGACCCTGAGTGCGCTGGAGCCCCTGGCCCGCGAGCGCTTGAACGAAGGCAGCGAAAAGCTGACCTTCCCGGCCAACAGCGAAGTGGTCAGCGACAAGCACGAAGTCAGCTACCTGGCGCAAACACGCCCGTTGAATGACACGCCGTGGAATTTCACCCTGCTCACCCCGCTAAATGACCTGCGCCGCGCCGCCATCAACCAGGGCATCCTGGTCGCCGTCGCGTTCGGCCTGGTCGCGTTTTTGTTGATTGCCTGGAACGAGCGGCGCAAGGTCATCGCCACCCGCCTCGCCGCGCGCGAAGCCCTGCAGGAAGCCAACAGCCAGTTGGAGCGACGGATTGCCGAACGCACCGCCGACCTGCGCGCCAGCAACGATCGCCTCAAGGGCCAGATCCGCGAACGGCGCCAGGCCGAAGAGACTTTGCGCCACGCCCAGGACGAGCTGGTGCAGGCCGGCAAACTTGCGGCAATCGGCCAGATGTCCACCAGCATCGCCCACGAACTGAATCAACCCCTGGCCGCGCTGCGCACCCTGTCCGGCAACACCGTGCGCTTCCTCGAACGCGGGGCCCTGGACACCGCGAGCGCCAACCTCAAGACCATCAACGAACTGATCGACCGCATGGGCCGCATCACCGCCAGCCTGCGCTCGTTTGCCCGGCGCGGTGACGACCAGGGCGAGGCGAGCCTGGCCAAGGCCGTGGACGCCGCGTTCCAGGTGCTCGGCGCGCGCCTGGACAGCGTGCCGCTGGCCGTGCACCGTGAGTTCGCCAATGTCCAGTTGCAGATCGATCAGACGCGCCTGGAGCAGATCCTGGTCAACCTGATCGGCAACGCCCTCGACGCGATGCAGGCGCAACCGGCGCCGCAGTTGTGGCTCGAAGGCCACAGTGCCGAGGGCAAGTATCGCCTGCGGGTGCGCGATAATGGCCACGGCATCGACCCCGAGGCGCGCAAGCATCTGTTCGAGCCGTTCTTTACCACCAAACCCGGCGAGCAAGGCCTGGGCCTGGGCCTGACCTTGTCTGCAAGCCTCGCGGCGGCCACCGGCGGCAGCCTGGCGGTGGAACATCCGGCCAGTGGTGGTACCGCGTTTGTCCTGAACCTGCCGTTGGCGGGCGCCGAAAAAGTTGAGTCGACATGAATATGCAAGCCCAAGCCCTCACTGTTCTGATCGTCGAAGATGACCCCCATGTGCTGCTCGGTTGCCAGCAAGCCCTGGCGCTGGAAGACATTCCCAGCGTTGGCGTGGGCAGCGCCGAAGAAGCCTTGACGCACATCGGCGAGAACTTCGCCGGGATTGTCATCAGCGATATCCGCCTGCCGGGCATCGATGGGCTGGAGTTGCTGACCCGCCTCAAGGCGCTGGATAAAAGCCTGCCGGTGGTGCTGATCACCGGGCATGGCGACATTTCCATGGCGGTCGGTGCCATGCGCAACGGCGCCTACGATTTCATGGAAAAGCCCTTCTCCCCCGAGCGCCTGGTGGACGTTGCCCGGCGCGCCCTGGAGCAGCGCGGGCTGGCGCGGGAAGTCTGGTCGCTGCGCCGCCAGCTGGCCGAACGCGACTCACTGGAGGGTCGCATCATCGGGCGCTCGCCGGCCATGCAGGCCCTGCGCGAACTGATCGCCAACGTCGCCGACACCTCGGCCAATGTGCTGATCGAAGGCGAAACCGGCACCGGCAAGGAGCTGGTCGCGCGTTGCCTGCATGACTTCAGCCGGCGCCATTCCCACCCGTTCGTCGCACTGAACTGCGGTGGGCTGCCGGAAAATCTGTTCGAAAGCGAGATATTCGGCCACGAAGCCAACGCCTTCACGGGCGCCGGCAAGCGCCGCATCGGCAAGATCGAGCACGCCCATGAGGGCACGCTGTTTCTCGATGAAGTGGAAAGCATGCCGATCAACCTGCAGATCAAACTGCTGCGGGTTCTGCAGGAACGCACTCTCGAACGCCTGGGTTCGAACCAGAGCGTGGCCGTGGACTGCCGGGTGATCGCCGCCACCAAGTCCGACCTCGACGAACTGAGCCGCGCCAGCCAATTCCGCAGCGACCTGTACTACCGGCTCAATGTGGTCACCCTGGAACTGCCGCCCCTGCGCGAGCGCCGTGAAGACATCCTGCAGTTGTTCGAACACTTCCTGCAGCAATCCTCGCTGCGCTTTGATCGTACCGCGCCGGAACTGGACAACCAGACGCTGTCGAGCCTGATGAGCCACAATTGGCCGGGCAACGTACGCGAACTGCGCAACGTCGCCGAACGCTTCGCCCTGGGCCTGCCCGCGTTCAAGAAAAGCGGCACGGGCGGCAGCACCCAGGGCCTGGCCTTTACCGAGGCGGTGGAAGCCTTCGAGCGCAACCTGCTCAACGATGCCCTGCAACGCAGCGGCGGCAACCTGACCCAGGCCAGCCAGGAACTGGGGATGGCCAAGACCACGCTGTTCGACAAGGTCAAGAAATACGGGTTGAGTCACTGATGGATCTATTTCTGAAAGCCGCGCTTGGCGCTGCGGTAGTGCTGATATTGGCGGCGCTGGCCAAGACCAAAAACTATTACATCGCAGGCCTGGTGCCGCTGTTTCCTACCTTTGCGCTGATCGCCCACTACATTGTCGGCAAGGGCCGCTCGGTGGAGGACCTGAAGACCACGATACTGTTCGGGATGTGGTCGATCATTCCGTACTTTGTGTACCTGGCCACGTTGTATGTGGTGGTGGATCGGATGCGGCTGGAGGCGTCGCTGGCAGTCGCCGCAGTCGCTTGGTTGATGGCCGCGACGATACTGGTCAGCATCTGGGTACGCGTCCACACCTGACACACCACAGTCCAACTGTGGGAGGGGGCTTGCCCCCGATTGCGGTGTGTCAGTCACCTTATCTTTAACTGACCCACCGCTATCGGGGGCAAGCCCCCTCCCACAGTTTCAATCACATTCGGTCAGCGGACTATTTTGTCGACCTGGATGCCAAGCTTCTTCAGGCGGTACCAGAAACTGCGCTCTGAAATCCCGATGCGCTGCGCCGCGGCGGCCTGTACCCCGTTGCTCTCCTGCAAGGCCGCCAGGATGTACGACTTCTCCACCTCCGCCAGCGCCGCATCCAGGTCCTGCGGTACACCCGGCCCATCGGCCAGGATTGTCGCCGCGCCGACATCGGCGGGCCTGGAGGCGAACAGGTAACCCGGCAAATCGATATCTTCGATCACCGACGACGCCGCCACGATGGTCGCCCGCTCCACGCAGTTTTGCAGCTCGCGGATATTGCCCGGCCAGTGGTACGCCGCCATGGCCTGCAAGGCTTCGGGGCTGAACCCGCTGATGCGTTTGCCGGTGGTCGCGCTGAGGGTGCGGGCGAAGTGCCGGGCCAGGGGCGTGATATCTTCCACACGCTCGCGCAGGGCCGGCAGCGGAATCGGGAAAACATTCAGGCGGTAATACAGGTCTTCGCGAAACTCCTTGTTGGCCACGGCGTCCAGCAGGTTCTTGTTGGTGGCGGCGATCACCCGCACGTCCACCTTGCGCTCGCGGGGGTCGCCCACCGGTTCGATAACCCGTTCCTGCAAGGCGCGCAGGATCTTGGCCTGCAAGGCCAACGGCATATCACCGACCTCATCGAGGAACAGCGTGCCCTTGTCGGCCTGCATGAAGCGCCCTACCCGATCAGCCACCGCGCCGGTGAACGCGCCTTTGCGATGACCGAACATCTCGCTTTCCAGCAAACCTTCAGGAATCGCCGCGCAATTGACCGCCACGAACGGCTGGTCGGCACGGCTGCCGTGCTTGTGAATGGCGCGGGCGACCATTTCCTTGCCGGTGCCGCTTTCGCCGGTCAGCAGGATGGTTGCGCTGCTGTCGCGCACCGAGTCCACCGCTTGCAGCACTTTGCGAAACGCCGGGCTGTCGCCCACCAGGCTGTCGAACTGGGCGTGCTCATCCAGCTCGGCGCGCAGCCGTGCGTTATCGCGCATGATGTCGCGAAATTGCAGGGCCTTGGCCACGGTGATATCGAGCTCGTCGATATCGAACGGCTTGGCAATGTAGTCGTAGGCGCCATTGCGCATCGATTGCACGGCATTTTTCACCGTGCTGTAGGCCGTCATCACGATCACCGGCACGTTTGGATAGCGCTGCTTGATCTCGGCCAGCAATGCCGGCCCGTCCATGCCCGGCATGCGCCAGTCGCTGATGACCAGGTCGATGTCCTCCTGCTCCAGCACTTTGAGCGCATGCAGGCCATTGCCGGCGGTAAACACCTGGATGCCGTTCTGGCTCAGTGCGGACGACAGCAGTTCACAGAGCTTGGGCTCGTCATCGACCACCAATACGTTATGCGTCATGCCCGTCCTCATCCTCGCCGTTGTCTTCACCGTTAGCCGGAATGTACAGGTTGAAGGTGGCGCCGGCATCTTTCTCGGTGACGCACTCGATGCTGCCGTCGTGACTTTCCATGATCGAATAGACCTTGGCCAGGCCCAGGCCTGTGCCCGAGGCCTTGGTGGTGACAAAGGGCGTGAAGATGCGCTCGACCATATCCGCCGGGATGCCCTCGCCGGTATCGGCGATGCTGATCACGGTATTGTCGCCTGCGCTGCGGATACCCAGGGTGAGGCGCCCGCCTTCGGGCATCGCGTCGATGGCGTTGAGAATCAGGTTGAGACAGGCCTGCTTGAGCTGCTTGGCGTCCGCGTAGATCGTGGCGTCGGGCGCCTGGTCGTCAATCTGGGCGTCGATGTTGTGGGTACTCAATTCCGGGGCGCAGAAACCGAGGATTTCCTCCACCAGCGAGCGTGCCGGTTGCAGGACGCGCATCGGCGGATTGGGCTTGGCGAAATCGAGGAATTCAGTGATCAGTTCGTTGATCCGGCTGACCTCGCTGATGACGTACTCCAGGTGGCGCTTGTCGGTGTCCGGCAGGTCGGCGCGACGATGCAGCAGTTGGGTGGCGGTCTTGATGATGCCCAGCGGGTTGCGGATTTCATGGGCCAGGCCCATGGCGACTTCACCCAGGGCATGCAGGCGGTCACGCCGGCGTAGCTGGGCTTCCAGATGATGCAATTCGCCCAGCCGTGCAGTCATGTGGTTGAACGTGCTGCTCAGTTGCGCCAGTTCGTCGCCGCCGCTGACCACGACGCGGTGCGTGTAGTTGCCGGAGATCACCGCGTTCACGCCCTGGGACAAGTCGCGCAGGGGCTGGGTCAGGCGTCGTGACACCCACATGCCTGCGGCCAGCGACAGCGCCGAGCTGACCAGGAAAATCAGCAGGAACAAATTGCTCTGGTTCACCAGCCCCACCAGGCTCGTGTGGCGCAGCAGGCCGCTGAAGATCACGCCTTGCAGCTCGCCGTCGTCGTTGAAGATCGGCCAGTACAAGCCGCTGTACTGAGTGGTGAACTGCTCGCTCGGCTGCCGGGTGCTGCGCAGCTCGGCTTCGACGTCTTTGGGAATGCGCGACGGGTGATTTTCGAAACGCTGAGTCGAGAATATCTCGGAAAAACCCGACGGGTTGGCCAGGTACAAGCGCAGGTCGAGGGAATGCACGTCGGCCACGCTGGTAAGGAAACTGCTGTCCAGGTAAGTCGCCACCAGCAGCAGATAATCGACCCCATCGCGGGTGGTCTCGAAGGTCGACACCACCAGGCCTGTGCTCAAACCGGCCACCTGTATGGTCTGCAACACCGCATTGCTGGTGAGGCTGATCTGCTTGACGATATCGTCGGCGGCGGTGCTGAACAGCACCTTGCGGTCGCTGGTACGAATCAGTGCCACCACATCGATGTCGGTGGCGCTGGCGATGTCGGCGGTGAGCTGGTCATGCCGTTCAGCCTGCCTGGATGAGGGTGGGCTGGCGTAGCGCAGGAACAGCTTGGCCATGCGCGCGTTATCGTGAAGGATATCGCCGATCTCGTCCTTGACGATCTTGGTCGACTCCTGCAGCCAGATGCGCACGTTACTGTCGAAAATCTGCGACAGCGTGGTGGCGGCCAGTTCCGCCGCGATCATGGTCGGGATCACGCTGACCAGCCAGAAGGCCAGCACCAGCTTGCGCTGCACGCTCCAGCGTGAAATGGCAAAGGGGCGGGCTTTCTGGCGGGTCTTGGTAATCATCAGGTTTCGCTTATCGCAGCAGCCATGGCAGGGTCGGAACGGTCCGGTCGGATAAACAGTTTTACAAGCGCGAGCAAGCCGTTGACCAGCCGATTGCGGTGGCGGAAAAACAGGCTGTTGCCCTGGAACTGGCAACCCAGGCGCAGTTTACTGGCATAACCGGCCTGGCCGCATTCGTACAGCGCAATATTGTGTTGAATACAGTAGTCGACATTGGTCAGCCAGCTGCGAAAGTACAGGTTGTACTCACGGCTGAACGTGATGTCATGCCCGAAAAACTTGTCGATCAGCCGATGCTCGTCAAGCAGCATCAGGTTGAACGCCACCAGGTGCTCGTCCACCCAGTAAAGAACACACACCGCACGCTCTTGCAGTTGCTCGAGAATCCCCGTGAAGTAACCGGCGGGCAGGCGTTCGAACTGCAAGTCCGCGCGTGTGAGTGTCGCTTCATAGAGGCGCATCACCTCGGGCAGCACGTCATCGATGTTGTGCCGCCACTCCACCCGTGGCCCCGGCGCGCGCAGTTTGCGCCGCAGGTCCTTGCGGGTGGATTTGCCCAGCGAGCCCAGGTAGGCATCCACCGAACCATAGGGTAGCGGCAACACGCCGGTGGGCAGGCTCGGCATGCTTTGAAAGCCTGCGGCGCGACAACTCTGGGCCCAGTGCGCATCGTGGGTCGGTGCGTCCTTGACCGCCAGCAGGCCGATGCCGAACCCGTCGGCATCGCGCCGCGCCGCGATGAGCAATTGCTCGAGCAACAGGGGCCTGCGCCCCTCGGGCACGTGGCTGGCGACACCCGCGTCACACCGTTCGGCCACCGGCGAGCCGATCGCGTACAGGGCCAACTGCAAGGCCCCCGGCCACAGGCGTTGCAAGCGCTCGGTCAAGCGTTTGCCGACCCCGGACACCGTGGTGTCGAGGCGATAATGGGTCATGAACGCGACCGCCACGGCCACCAGCGTTTGATCTTCGTAGACGGCCAGGTAACGCCACTGGAAGTCATCGATCGCGGCGTTTTCCACGGAGAGGTAATAGTCCCAGTCCTCCAGGGCACCGGGAAAACAGTCATTCCAGGCATCGCGCTGGATAGCCCGGATAGACGGGTAGGCTTGGGTGGTTATCACAGTTTTTCCTTATCAACACCGCCCCTGCTGCAGGAGCGAGCGTGCTCGCGAAAATCGCGCAGAGACCGCGTTCAGCCTGGCATTACGCGTTATCGTGAACGACCTTCGCGAGCAAGCTCGCTCCTACAGGTCAGCGAATCAGGCCACACGATTGAGATGCATCGAATGCCGCTCGACAAACTCGGCGCTCAACTCGATCACACGGCGGTATTGCAGGTCGACGGTAATCATGTGATAGCAGTTATCCAGCAGAATCTTGGTCACCGGGCCACCGAGGTGGCGCTCCACGTAATCGGCGTTCCAACGGCTGGTGATGTCGTCCTCGATGGAGTGCAACACCAGCGCCGGTGCCTTGATCGCCGGCATGCGCTTCTTGACCACGGCGTTGAGGCGATGCAACTCGCGCACGGTGACGCCTTCCATGGTCAACAACCCCGCCTCGCTGCTCTCGCCCTCCTTCATCTGCCGCTCGACGACGGCCCGCAGGCGTTCGTTCTTGATGCCATAGGGCGGCTTCTCCTCGAAGCTGCAGACGTGCACGCCGAACGGAATCTTCATCAGCAACGGCGTGAGAAAGGCCAGCTTGTTGATGCTCCAGCCGTCGTACTTCAACGTGGTGGAATACATCAGCAGCCCCGCGACCTGCCCCGGGTGCTCGGCCGCCACGTACATCGACATCACCGCGCCCATGGACAAGCCGCCGACGAACACCTGCGCGTGACGCCGCTTGACCTGTACGAAGGTCTTGCGCACCCCTTCGTACCAGTCGCGCCAGCCGGTGGCCTGCAGGTCGCTGTTATCGCCGCAGTGCCCGGCCAGGGTGGGCACGTACACCGTGCAATTGCCCGCCTTGACCAGCCCCCTGGCGACCTGGCGCAATTCCGTTGGAGTGCCGGTCAGGCCGTGAATCAACAGAATCCCGACCGGACCCTCACCGAGAACGAAGCCGGCACCGCCTTCACCGAGGTCGATCTCGCCGGTACTCACCGGTTGGTCGCTCGCACCAGCAGTTGCTCGAGCAGCTTCAGGCCCAGGTCGATTTCCGGGTAGCTGATTTCCAGGGACGGTGCCAGGGTGATCACGTTCTTGTAGTAACCGCCCACGTCGAGGATCAGGCCGAGTTTCTGGCCATCGACCACCATGTCGCCTTTCATGCCTTCCTCGACCATGTAGTCCAGGGTCGCCTTGTCCGGGGCGAAGCCATCCGGCCCGCAGATTTCGCAGCGCAGCGCCAGGCCCAGGCCGTCGACGTCACCGATGATCGGAAAACGTTTCTGCAAGTCCTGCAGGCCTTCGAGGAAGTATTTGCCCTTGGCCATGACCATTGCGCCGTAGTCGATTTCGCTGGTCATCTTGAACATTTCCAGGCCCACCGCCGTGCCCAACGGGTTGGAGGCGAAGGTGGAGTGGGTCGAGCCTGGCGGGAAGATCTTCGGGTTAATCAGCTCTTCTCGGGCCCAGATGCCGCCCAGCGGGTTGAGGCCGTTGGTCAGCGCCTTGCCGAACACGATCACGTCAGGCTGCACGTCGAAGTGCTCGATCGACCAGAGTTTGCCGGTGCGGTAGAAGCCCATCTGGATTTCATCCGAGACCATCAGGATGCCGTGCTGATCCAGGACGTGCTTGAGTTCGCGATAGAAGTTCATCGGCGGGATCACGTAGCCGCCGGTGCCCTGGATCGGCTCCACATAGAACGCCGCGTATTCGCACTGGTTGGTTTTCGGGTCCCAGACGCCGTTGTATTCGGTCTCGAACAAACGCGCGAATTGCTGCACGCACTGGCTGCCGTACTCTTCCTTGGTCATGCCTTTGGGGCCGCGGAAGTGATACGGGAACGGAATGAAGTTGGCGCGCTCGCCAAAGTGGCCGTAGCGACGACGGTAGCGGAAGCTCGACGTGATCGACGAGGCACCGAGCGTACGGCCGTGGTAGCCGCCTTCGAAGGCGAACATCAGGCTCTTGCCGTTGCTGGCGTTGCGCACCACCTTCAACGAGTCTTCAATCGACTGCGAACCGCCGACGTTGAAGTGCACGCGACCGTCGAGGCCGAATTTTTTCTTGGCGTCGACCGCGATCATTTCCGACAGCTCGATCTTGCCTTTGTGCAGGTACTGGCTGGCGATCTGCGGCAGCGTGTCGATCTGCTGTTTCAACGCATTGTTCAGGCGCGGGTTGGCATAACCGAAGTTGACGGCCGAGTACCACATCTGCAGGTCGAGGTAGGCCTGGTCTTCGGTGTCCCACACGTAGGAGCCTTCGCAGCGACTGAAAATACGCGGCGGCTCGATGTAGTGAACGGTGTCGCCGTAGGAACAGTACTTGGCTTCTTTATCCAGAAGGATCTGGTCTTCGGCGGTGGCGATGCGGATATCAGACATGATGGAAGAGGTCCTGAGTGTCGGAAGAGGTGTTGAAAGTCGCGGCGTTGGCGGCGATGCCTTGCGGCAGTTGCGCCAGCAGGGCAGGCACCTCGGCAAAGGTGTCAAAACGCGCATGAGGAATCTGGTGGGCGACGCAATACTCGGCGAGGCTGCCCTTGGCGAACACGAAGTCGGCGGTGGAGGCCACGCACATGTCGGATTTGCCGTCGCCGATCACCAGCACGCGCTTGTTGCCCGGCGTGGACTTGCACTTGCAGTTGCCGGAAGCGGCGCGGCAGGCATCGCTGGCGTACGGAAAGTCGATGCGCCAGCTGTTCTGGTCGATCTGGCGCAGCCGGTTGGCGAGGATCGGCAGCAAGGTCACGTAGTTGCGCGACAGAATGCGTGCGATGCCCTGCTCGATGCCGTCGCTGACCACTTCGATGGTCGCGCCCAGGCCCATGACGTGATCGACGAAATCCGGGAAGTCCGGGTCAATCTCGACGCTGTCGAAATACGCCAGCAGTTCACTGGGGGTGGCCTTGATCAGCGCCAGCTGGCGGCTCAGGCATTCGCGTGAACCGATATGTCCATCCAGCCATTGCTGTTCGATGGTTTCCCACTCGGGGCCGGCGAAGCGTTGGAGGACGTTGTCGATGACATCGGTGGGGGTGATGGTCCCGTCGAAGTCACACACGATATGCCATTGGATCATTGCGTCTACCTTTGGAAAGAGGCGCGCTGTATGCGCTTGCATAACCGGTAGAGCAGGGAGCGTGCCAACAGGCCAGGGCCCCGCGGGGCTGGGGTTTTCTCAGGGTTTGCAGAGGATGTGGGTTCGGCGAGCTACAATTTTTGTAGCTTGCTACAAACAAGATGAGTGCTTGCGCGCGAGGCGGCGTCTGCGCGTTCATGCGCGCATGAACTCATCAGGAAAGCGTGCCATGTCCACCTTCACGTCTGTCGTATGCGCAGGGTTTCTCGGGCTGTGTGGCCTCTCCAGTGCCGCCTGCGCGCAAGGCATCAGCGGCGACGTGGGCGCCGGCCTCAGCTACCAGCCCCATGACCCGACGGGCAGCCGCTACGAAACCCGCCCCGTGCCCTACCTGGACCTGGACTGGGGCGACGTCAGCCTGGGCACCGATGACGGCTTGACCTGGAGCGCGTTGAACGCCCATGGCATCACCGCAGGCCCGTATATCAATTACCTGTCGGGGCGTACGTCCAACGGCGCGCTGCAAGGTCTGCGCAATGTGTCGGACATGGCTGAGGTCGGCGGGTTCGTCCAATACGCCCCGGCCGATTTCTGGCGGGTCTACGCGCAGGTGGGCCAGGCCGTGGGCGGTGGGCATACGCAAAGTGGCGCGCTCGGCAAAGTCGGCGGCGAACTGGGCTATCCACTGGGTGGCGGGATGATCGGCAGCACCGGGCTGGTCGCGCATATTGCCGATGCACGCCAGGCCAATACCTTCTTCGGCGTGGACAACCACGAAGCCGCCGCCACGGGCTTTCGGCCCTACACCGCCAGCGGTGGCGTGCAGAACGTGACGCTGAGCCAGAGCTTCGCGTTCCCGGTGGCGACGCACTGGTCATTGCTGACCAGCGCCAGTTGGGTCCATCTGGTCGGTTCGGCAGCCAAGAGCAGCATCGTCAGGCAGGCCGGCAGCGTCAACCAGCGCCAGGTGCAGACGGCGATCAGCTACAGCTTCAATTAAAAGCCACCACCGATCTACCTGATGTATAGAGATCAACATGTGGGAGGGGGCTTGCCCCCGATGAGGGAGTGTCAGTGAGTGCATCTGCGACTGACCCACCGCCATCGGGGGCAAGCCCCCTCCCACATGTTGAACCGAGCTGGACACACCAGACCGGTCAGTTCTCTTCTCCCTCCGCCAACAGCGCAATCCCCGCCACAATCACCGCCACACCCACCCAGTGCAAAACGCTGATGTGCTCCCCCAGCCCCAGCCAGGACCCCAGCAGCACCGCCACAAACACCAGCGAACTCAGCGGAAAGGCCAAAGACAAACTGCTGCGCCGCAGGATCAGCATCCACACAAAAAAAGCGCCGAGATAACTGGCAATCGCCGCCAGAATCCCGGGGTTGCGCGCCACCTGTGTCAGCCACTGCCAGTTGAAATCCATCTGGCCCAATTGATCACCGGCCACCTTGGTAAACAGTTGCCCGGCACTTTCAGTGGCGATCAACAGCGCCCACAGCACCAACGTGCCAAGACGCCCATGCAGCCAGCCCGTATCGAGGGTTTGCGTACTCATGCCTGGCCTCCCGCAATCGCCACCAACATCACACCGAAAGTAATCACCAGCGTGCCCAGCCAACGCCGTCGGCTGACGGTTTCCTTGAGCACGACCCTGCCCGCCAGCACCACCAGGCAATAGGCCAACGCCGCCAGCGGAAACAGCAGGCTCAACGGCGCACGGGACAAAGCTTCGAGCCAGACGAAAAACTCGATCACATAAGCCCCGACGCCGGCCCAGAGCAGCGGCGCATTGAACACCTGGCCCCAGAACGCGCGCAGGCGAAAACCGCCCTCAAGTTGCGGTAAACGGTCCACGCCCAGCTTGAAACACAACTGGCCAATCACATCGAGAACAATCGAAAACGCCAGCAACAGCACCACGGTCAGGGTCACGGGAACAGCTCCTCAAACAGGTCGATCAAGGCTTCATTGGTCGCCGCATTGCGCTGCAAATCCTGCGCGCTCCACCGCTCGGGCGGTGGCTGGTCGGACTTGGCCTCCCAGCGCTTGAAGGCGTTGCTGAAGGCCGGCGGCGCAAACTCGCCGCACACGTCGATGCCAAGGATGCGTTTATCCGCCGCCAACGCCCGCAGGGCCTGGAGCAAGTGGCTCAGGCGCATGCCACCCTGGTCCCAATTGGTGGCGGCGTCTTCGCTGGCCAGTACGTCTTTGTCGATGGTGATCCAGATCGCGTCGGTGGGCAGGCTGGCGATCATCTCCTTGAGGAAGGCCGCCCAATCCAGTTCCGCCAGGTTGCGCCAGTGCAGGTGGTTTTCCTGCTGTTGGTGCCCGGCGCCATCGCCGATCCGGCCCCACACCTGCGACGGCGGGTGCTGCCAGGGAAACAGCTGCAATTGCCCGCGCTTGAGGGCGCCAAGGTTACCGCCGCGCAGTTGCGGGTTATGCAGGTCGTCACTGCAAGGCCCCAGGGTGACGATGCGTTTGATCGCCGGCATTTTCAGCGCGCGGTTGACCCACGAACCACAGTGACGCTTGGGCGCAAAGCGCACCCAGTCGGGGTGGTTGTCGAAGTGGATAAGGCTGACGGGCTCCTTCAGGTCGGCCAGGAACGCCGGCGTGAGGTGGTGGTAGTCGCCGGAGCCGACGAACAGGATTTCCGGGCGTGCATTGCTGGGCCGTGGCCGTTGGGCCAGGCGCTCTACAAAGCGCTTCCAGGTTTTTTCCGTGGACCATAGGCGCAGTTTCGGGCCCAGGTCCAGCAGGTCGAGGCGCGTCGCCCGGCCGCTGGCCAACCGCCGGGCAATCGGCGCCTGACCGGTGAGGCTGTGGTCGAGGTCAAGAATGTTCAAGGTAATGTTTCACCCCTAATGGCAGCGCCCAGCCGCAGACCGGGTGGGCTTTAGGGGGTCAATGCAAGGGGCGGGCCAGCTAAATATTCAAACCTGCACAGATCACAATGTGTGAGGGGGCTTGCTCCCGTGACGGCCGCATTAGCCAACGCGTGTCTACCTGACGCTCCGAGGTCCAAATGTGGGAGGGGCGGTGCGACGATTCGACTTGCCCCCGATGGCGGCCTCGGGGCCGACCAGGATGCTGGATTGGACCGGGTACATATCCGTTTCTGCGGTCACGGCTTCTTTGGGTTCCGCCCTTACGGCGGCTCACTTTTGAAAAGCGCAAAAGTAAGCAAAACGCTCTTGCCCCACCACTCGGCACCTCGCTTAGGCTCGGTGTGCCCGAACGCAGGCTTGAATCCGTGGGCCGCCGCAATGGGCCATCCATGGCCCAGTGCGGCTAACCCGGCGTCCTGCCGGGTTACCCACGGATTCAAGCCTGCGTTCGGCCAGCGTGGTTTAACGGGGCGCCTGAGATCAAGATCAAAAGCAGATCAAGATCAAGGGCGACTCGCTGCGCATCGTGGTTACGGTTGGGCGCTACAGCGTTGTGTGGAGACCTATGCTCATCGGGGGCAAGCCCCCTCCCACATTTTGATCGGTGTCTGGCTCTAGTTTTTGGACTCAGTGATGATCTGACGAATGGCGCCAACAAAGGCTTCGGCCGGCTGACCACCGCTGACCGCGTACTGGTCGTTGAACACGATGGTCGGCACCGAGGTCACGCCGCGGGTCAACCACAATTTCTCCTGCTCACGCACCTCGGCGGCATATTCGTCAGAGGCGAGAATTTCAGCGGTGCGCTGGGGGTCCAGGCCAAGGCTTTGGGCGATGATCGCCAGGGTTTTGTGGTCGGAAGGGTCCTGGCCGTCGGTGAAGTAGGCCTTGAACAGCGCTTCCTTGAGGTTGTACTGCAAACCTTCCAGCCCGGCCCAATGCAACAGGCGGTGCGCGTCGAAGGTGTTGTAGATGCGGCTTTGGCCGTCGGTACGAAAGGCAAAGCCCAGCTCGGCGCCCATGTCGCGGATGCGCGCGCGGTTGGCCTGGGACTCTTCGGCGCTGGAGCCGTATTTCTCGCTGATGTGCTCGACGATGTTCTGCCCTTCAGGGGGCATCTTCGGGTTCAGCTCGAACGGCTGGAAATGAATCTCGGCCTGCACCTCGGCGCCAAGCTGATCAAGTGCCTCGGTCAGGCCGCGCAGGCCGATGATGCACCAGGGGCAGGATACGTCGCTGATGAAATCGATTTTCAGGGGAGTACTCATGATGGACAACCTCGCTGGCATTAATGCGGCGCAAAGCGACACGATACACCACCTCTACAGCAGCTTCGAACGCGCCCCCACGTCAACCCGCGCCCAGTGCGCCGCATCGTCGCGATGGGCCTGCAGGTAAGGCAGCACCGCCGCCAGCAACGGCGCCTTGAATGCTTCCTGAAAACGATGGGCCAGGCCCGGAATCAATTTCAGCTGGCTGCCCTGGATATGCGCGGCCAGATGAACGCCGTGCATCACCGGCAACAGCGGGTCGGCGGTGCCGTGCACTACCAGGGTCGGCACGCGCAATTGGTTGAGCAACGGCACGCGGCTCGGTTCGGCGAGGATCGCCATGATCTGGCGCTTCACGCCTTCGGGGTTGAACGCGCGGTCATAGGCCAACGCCGCCTGATGCAGCAAGGCCTGGCGGTCATCCTTCACCGTCGGGCTGCCCAGCGCAGCAAGCAGATCGGCTTGCTGCTCCAGGGCGACTTCGCGATTGGGCGCGCTGCGCCGCGACAACAACTGCACCAGCGCCGCATTCGGAGCGGGCAGGCCCTCGGCGCCGGAGCTGGTCATGATCAGCGTCAGGCTCTCCACCCGTTGCGGCGCCATCGCCGCCAGGTGCTGGGCGATCATGCCGCCCATGCTTGCACCCAGTACGTGGAATTGCCGAATCTGCAACGCATCCATCAAGCCCAGGGCGTCGTCGGCCATGTCGGTCAGCGTGTAGGGTGCCGACACCGGCAGGCCGAGCTTGTAGCGCAGCACTTCGAAGGTCAGGTTGGCACTGGCCGGGGTCTGGCGCCAGGTTGACAGGCCCACATCGCGATTGTCATAGCGGATCACCCGGAAACCCTGCTCGCACAGGGCGACCACCACTTCATCCGGCCAATGGATCAACTGCCCACCCAGGCCCATCACCAACAGCAAGGCAGGGTCGGACGCACGCCCGATACTCTGGTAGGCGATGCTCACCTGAGCCAGGTCGACCGTTTGGGTCGGGACATTGACATCACATCGAGAAGCCGCAAAAGACGGCAGGCCGAACAACAGAGCGGCCAGTAAAAGCAACACGCGCATGAAAAACACCGAAACGCAGAACCCCAGTAGAGCGCGAGTCTGATGAACTTTGTTCAAGCGCGCTGCCACAGTTCGATGACAGTTTGATGAAGAGTGCCCGGCGGTCATGTCGATAGCTATATGCAGCCGACCGGTCGGCGCGTCGACCTCTAATAGGGCTTTGGCCTTCTAGAGCGAATCAGTCCCATGCTTGCTTCCATTGTCCTGCCTGCAGCGACGCACCCATTATTGCAACCGACCATCGACGCGCCTCTGTTCTCGGACGCCACGCAACGCCTGCAAGATTGCCGGTCCGAGCTGCTCACCCTGATGGCCGGTATTCCAACGCTGCGTAGCACGATCAACCTGATGCTCCACGAGCAGCTTCAACTGGACGGTGAACGCGTGACCCTGGTGTTCCCCGCCACCGAGCAACGGGGGCGTAGCCGGATAGCCCTGACCGATGCTTGCCTCTACATGCAACAACACCCGGCATTGGACACCACGCACATGCCGCAGGCCAGCGTGGTCAACCTGCCGCCGGCCCATGCACTGGCGCAGTACACGGTCGCCATGCTGCTCGACGAACTGAAAGTCCTCGATCTGGAGCAAAGCCTGGATGACCAGTGGCTGCGCTACTGGCGTACGCAGCGCGCGCCTCATTCGCCGGTCACTTGCTACAAGCGGGTCATAGAGCTGTACCGAATTCACATCGAAGCCAGCGCCGAGCGCGCGCTCGCCGAGGGGCAGGTCCACACCGAAGTCCTGGACCCCGTGTTC
Source organism: Pseudomonas sp. 34 E 7 (assembly GCF_900005715.1). NCBI lineage: Bacteria > Pseudomonadati > Pseudomonadota > Gammaproteobacteria > Pseudomonadales > Pseudomonadaceae > Pseudomonas > Pseudomonas sp. 34 E 7. The sequence goes on along the minus strand of NZ_CVTX01000185.1, from coordinate 93,470 downwards.
TCGCTGCTCTATCCAGGGCCGGCCACGGCGCAGGCGCCAACACGCTACACCGAGCACGTTTTTCTCAAACCCCACGGCGCCCACGCCATCGCCCTGTCCGGCGCCTGGGTATTGAGCCTGGATACAGAACCGCCGGTCAGCCAATTGCTGTACCTGCCGACACAGGTGCCGGCATGGCAGGCATTCAGCAGCCGTGGGGCCATGGAGCGCTCGGTGCTCGACCGCCAGCAAGCGCTGTTCGGCACCACCGAGGTCGATCCTTTGGCAAGGGTCGAATACAAGGTCAACAGCAACCCGCTGGAAATGGGCATCACCCTGTGGTTGAAGCAGTTGACCGAGGAGCAGTACCAGGACGCTATCCGCCCGCTCGCGAACGTGCCGCTGCACGACGCATTCCTGGCCCTTCAACACGTCGACGGGCTTGATGCCCAGCGTAAAACCCGATCGTTGTTTGCCGCGATGCCCGCACCGCCGGAATCGGCTGACGACACCGTGATCACTGCACACCTCCCTCAATTCGGCCTGCTGCACAACGGTGTCGATAGCCACCAGCGCAAGGCTTTAATGCAACACCACCGTCATGCGCTGGAAAACCTGCTGGGCAGCGACACGCCAACGAGTGAGCGCTGGCAGTCATTCAAGCAACAATTGGACGCCCTCAGGGTGCAACAGCACGCCGCTGAAACGGCGGCGCGCGCCATGCTCAATCGAGCACCGCTGGATCTCGACGCACTCAACAGGCACTACACAGCGCTGTACCAGGCTCGCGTGCAAGGTTTGCGGATCGAGGCGCACATCCAGCGCACCCTGGCGCAGATCAGTGAAGACGAACTGCACCTGATCGAAAGCGCTTTGGCCTCCCCCGCGCCTGACGTCGTCGCGCTGACACTGTCGGTTACTCGAACCGGCCATTCAACGCCAACCCGTACCGAACTCAGTGGGCCACTGGTATGGCTCCCACCCCGGACGGCATCGACGCCAGGGCCCCATGACGGCGTACATATCATTTATTGGCCTGGCAGCGACGGCGGTTTGCAGCGCTTCGATTCGCGCCAGGCCCTTGAAGAAAGCGTATTCGGCATACAACCCCAGGATAAGCAACTGGCCCTGCAGTTCACCACGCTCACCCGGAACCCGTTCGACCATAGCCTCAGCAGCCAACAGCTTGCCTTTGAAGACCAGGCCGCGCGTATACGTCAGGCATGGCCAGGCGATGAACACGCCTCACAACGTGCCGCAGCGCTTGAAAAGCTGCGTGCGCAAACGCTGCCGGGCCTGTTGATACCCGATAACTCGGCGCGCGAGGCAGCGTACTTGTTGCTCATCGAGCAGCACAATGCGCGACTGCTGGCCGAACAACTACCGTCATGGCTGGGCGCCCAAGCCGTGGAAAAACGCGAGGCCCTCAAAACGCTCCTGCGCGCCTACGTACCGGCGTTGAAACGTGCGCAAGCGTTGCTGCAGCGCTCCCTGCCGCCACGCGAGGTGTTCGTGAGGCGCAAGATCGACGCGCGTATACGCAAGGATTTCGCCATCCAAAAAGGCTTTACGCTCCAACTGGAGATGCCAGACTCGGTGGAGCAGCGACGCGACACCATCGCCGGCTCCGCGCCGGGTACTCCGGTCAAAGTCATTGACGTGCCCAGTGCCAGTCGCAGCAAGGTATCCCTGGACGATCTGGCGCTACGCAACCTCGATGCCGATCTGAGCCTGCGCCTGGGGTTCGTGAGCGTCGAAGTGACCGCCGACGCCGCCGAGGAACGTGACACCCTCAAGGCAGGCGTCACAAAACGCTATCTGGCGAATCTGGTCACCGACCTTGACCTGGCCAGGCAGTACGAAGTCCGTATCCTTGAAGCCTTCAAGGGTGCCCCCGGGGAATCCATCCATCAAAAGCGCTACCGCCGCGAATGCCTGGTGGAGCCGTGGCGCCTGATGCTCAACATACAAGGCCTGTTGGCGCGCATGCAGAACCACATCAGCGCCGACGCACTGCAACTGCTCCAGACCGCCATCGATGCCGACACCCAGGCCGCCTGGAACGCAGGCGGCAAACGCATCCGCCTGCTACCGGCCCACCTCAGTGCCGGCGGCGCGGATACGCGCCAGCAAAGCCAGATCACGCTGTCGGGCATCACCTTCATCGAAGAACAAAACTCGGGCAACACCCTGCTTTACCTGCCCGACGCACCTGACGAACGCTACCTGCGCAGTTATGCCAGCCTCGAGCAGGCGCGCATTGCCCTGTTCGAACTGTGCCGGCTCGACACCATGGTGCAATACGTGGCGGGACGTGCGGTCCAGGGCGATGTGCAGGCACACGTCCAGCGCATCGACCACGCCACCGTCAAAGGCTACGACGCGATGATTCAGGCAGGTTTTCCCTGGCCAACCACCACAACGCTGGCCACCCACCAGTTGGACGCCCACATGGGCCGTCTGCTGGAGGCCCATCGAAAGGAGGCGCGCTCTAACGACGACCTGGCCCACGAGAAATACGCGCTCCAGAGCGGCAAGGTATTGAACGGCATCAAAATCGCCCTGTCGTTCATCCCCTTTATCGGCACGGCAGTGTCCCTGGCTGACGCCACCACCAGCCTGTATCAAGCCGTCGCTGCATTCAGGCGCGGTGACACCGCGCATGGCATCGATCAATTGGCTTCGGTATTCGAATGCCTGGTGTATGCGGCCATGGATGCGCTGGCGATTGCCGCTGCACCCAACGCGCGTGGCAGCGCGGCGCGGCAACTGAATGCCGCCCACCAACTTAAACAGGGCGTCGGCCTCAGCGTCTGGCGAGCCTTGAAGTCACGCCAGGGCGCGACTGCCCGACAACGCTTTGCCGGCTATGAACACCCCGGCATCCTTGAGGCCGGCAGCCTGCAACCGGTCCAGACCGGGCCCTATCGCCACACCCTGCGCCATACCTCAGGCGAGCATTACATCCTCAGTGAAGGTCGCCCTTTCAAGGTCCGGTTCGACGCCACCACCCACGAAATGCGATTGGTTGCCCAGGGCAAGTATTACTCTCCGGCCATTGCCCTGGATCAGGCCCTGCAATGGGATACCTATGGGGCCCTGCATGGCGGCCACCTCACCGGTTATGGCGGCGGCAGCCGGCGTACACGACGTGGCGCGTCGCGGGCACAGGCGAACGTCCCGGCGGCTGTCGCCCGGCAACTGCCTGCAGCGGCACTTGAGGTCAACATGCAGCGCCTTGATCTGGGCCAGTCACTGCAAAACCAGGCGCGTGACTTTTATGGCCAGGTCACCACGACCACCCACCACCTCAAGAAATTCACCAGCGACTATCCGGACCAGTCCGCCATAGCCCCGCAAAAACTGGTGGACAGTAAAAACCTGGACATCGCGCTGACCAGGGACATTGATAACGGCAAGAAAATGCACGCGTCGTTCGAAACGGCCAAGCAACAGCACGTGCATATTCGCGACCTCGACTATGCCGAGGAACTGAACAGAACAGCGCACATCGTAGCGGACCGCTTGAACCATCTGATCCAAAACGCGAAAGACCGGGCCAGCGTTCTTATTGACCGGACAATCGAGATCACCGGCCAACTGAACGATTCATCTCATGCCCCAGGCGTACGTCAAGCACTGACCCGTGAAATCAGACAGTGTCGCCTGGACTCGCTGGACGAGTTGGACACGATAGAGCGCTCGATGAAAGACATGGGCCAGTGGGTCAAACACATCACCGTCAGACACACACGCACGGAGATCTCCTCCTACTTGAATGCCTGGAAACACCGGTTTACCGACTTGCGCCTGGCCAGCATGAGAAGCAGTAATCTCATGCAGGCGCTCACCCTGCGCACGGACACGATGACCATTGACTGGCTGTTCCAGGAGGTCGCCGTGCATCAATCCAGGAGCAGGTTCGACCGTGCGTTGACCACGCACATGACCCTCAACGAGGCCAATATCAGCCGGGTAGAACGCAACCGGGTATTGCATAACTGCATGAACGTCTACGAAGAACTGTCCCGTGACCTGAGCGCCTGGAACGCAAGCTCGCCGAAGCATTTTGACAAAAGCTTTCTCACGCGCCTGCAAGACGACCTTGAACGCCTGATTCGAAAAGCTCAACGTGCAATCAAGAAACCCGCCTCCGAGCCAAAGCCGACCGCCACGCACGCCATCTTCGAAACCGAAGACGGGCAATTATTGATCGGCACCGAAAAACCGGCGGGGCAACAGTCCCCCAGGCAGTTCATCATCAGCGACGCAGACGGCGCGCCCGTTGAAATCTGGGACAAGATAGGCGATGGCAACACCTATCGCTTAAACACGCTCCAGAGCCGCCCGGTAACCGCCCCGCTGCCGCTGCCGACCGACATCAACGGCGTCGTCGCAAATGCCCAGGCGCGCTTGAGGGCAGCGGACACCTTCGAAAACCATGTCCGAAGCTACAAGACCATGGAGCCGGTCAACCTCGAGCACAGGCTGGTCACCGAAGCCAAAGAGCTCAGGTCCCGCGCCGACAACGTGCAACGCCTGGCCGCCGAGCACCCGATTATCGAACAACTGCGTACCCGCGCCAGCGCACTTGAGCAGGCCGGGGAAGGCCTGAGGGTCCAGCGCAGCCTGGAAAGCAGAACCCCAACCGAAGGCTATCTGGATTACCTGATCAGCAAGGGCCGAGTCGTGATTCGAAAGAAAGGCCCCCGCCAGAAGCTCAGGGATAAACGCCCGGATGGGCAAGACGACTATCTGCAGGAGTATGAGGTGTACGACACCGGCAAACAGGGGCCGGCCGACAAACCGATCTGGTACGCGCATTTTCACTATGACGCGCAGCATTCACCTTTCGACGGTTTCTCCAAGGCACATTTGAAGCGCCACGATCAACAGTACCTGGGCATGAAATGGCAAGCCGCCAGGACGGGTGCCGGAGCGACCTTTGCGGACACGGCCATCTGGCGCGGCAATATTGACAAGCCCTTTGCACGCGCGCACTTCCAACCACTGGGGTGAACCGAATGGCGCGAGGGCCAACATGAATACGGCTCAATGTCTTATCATTGCGCATAAATTTAATTCATGGAGACCACCGTGCTCGAAATCCGCCACCTCAAGACCCTGCACGCCTTGCGCGAAGCCGACAGCCTGGTGGAGGCCGCCGAGCGCCTGCACCTGACCCAGTCCGCGCTGTCCCACCAATTCAAGGAGCTGGAAGAGCGCCTGGGCATGCAGTTGTTCGCGCGCAAGACCAAGCCCGTGCGCTTCACCAGCGCCGGCCTGCGCCTGCTGCAACTGGCGGACGCGACCCTGCCCTTGCTGCGCGGCGCCGAACGCGACATCGCGCGGCTGGCTGGCGGTACGGCTGGACGCCTGCACATGGCCATCGAATGCCACAGCTGCTTCCAGTGGTTGATGCCGACCATCGACCAGTTCCGCGATGCCTGGCCGGAGGTCGAGCTGGACCTCGCCTCCGGCTTTGCCTTCGCGCCATTGCCGGCACTGGCGCGTGGCGACCTGGACCTGGTAGTGACTTCCGACCCGCTGGAACTGCCGGGTATCTCCTATGTGCCGCTGTTCACCTACGAAGCCATGCTCGCCGTGGCCAACCAGCACGCGCTGGCAAACAAGGCGTACATCGTGCCCGAAGACCTGCTGACGGAAACCCTGATCACCTACCCGGTGGAACGTGACCGCCTGGACATCTTCACGCGCTTCCTGGAACCGGCCGACGTCGAGCCCGCCCAGGTGCGCACCTCGGAGCTGACGGTGATGATGATGCAATTGGTGGCCAGCGGCCGTGGCGTGTGCGGCATGCCGCACTGGGCGCTGCATGAATACAGCTCGCGCGGGTATGTGAAGGCCAAGCGGCTGGGCGAGAAAGGTTTGTTCGCCACGCTGTATGCGGGGATTCGGGAGGACATGCTGGATGCGCCGTACATGCGCGACTTTTTGCTGACGGCCAAGGACACGTCGTTTTCCACCCTGGATGGGGTCAGTGCAGTGCGCTGAGCGCCGCCGGCAAACAGGTGGGGCTTGCCCTGATGTTGTAGGAGCGAGCTTGCTCGCGAAAAACTCACAGGCACCGCGTTCATTCAGGAAGCACGCGTTATCGTTGAGGTTTTTCGCGAGCAAGCTCGCTCCTACAGTGGGTATCAGTGATCGGTCAATTCGCGCCACAGGTGGATCTTGTCGAAATACTCATCCCCCACCCGCACCGCCAGCGGCTCCAGGCCGTACTGGATGAAACCGCAGCGCTGGTAGAGCGCAAGCGCTGCCTCGTTGCCGGCAGTCACCGTCAGCTGGATCAACTTCAGGCGCGGATGCCGGCGCGCTTCCACCAGCGCCGCCTCTACCAGTTGCCGGCCCAGGCCTCTTTGCTGGTAAGCCTGGGTCACGTACATGCCGAACAGGGTCACTTTGTGCCGCGCCTTTTCCCGAGGCTCGAATGCCAACCCGACAATACCCGCCAGTTGATCGCCCTCGAAGGCGCCTAGCAGTCGATCCAGCGGGCTGTCGAGGCGCTTTTCCCACCAGCTCAACGGCATCGCTGCGCGCTCGGCAACGCTGGAGGTGAACGCCTGGGGATAAGTGTCGTAAGCCTCAAGCATCAACGCGCGATAGGCTTGCGCATCGTCGGCGTCCAGCGAGCGAATCATCACGCGCCAGCCAGCGAGTCGCGATAGAACGGCAGGATCAAATCGCGCGTCAGAGGCGCCAGGTGCAGACCACCGTCGCCTGCTGGATCGATCCAGCGTATTTCTTCAATTTCCGCGGCCGGAGTGACCGCCACGTCGATGTGCAACTGGAACAGCTCGGCCTGCACGGTGAAACCCGGCTCGTTGGCGGCGGGCGCCGAGAACTGGCCGAGGTACAGCGCTTGTGCCGGGTCGATGTGCAGGTTCAGTTCTTCATGCAGCTCACGAGCAAGCGCCTCCACGGCCTGCTCGCCAGGGTCGATCTTGCCGCCCGGTTGCATGAAGGCCAACGTCCCGCGCTTGCGCACCAGCAACGTTTGGCCCTCTTTATCGATCAGGACGGCGGCGGCGATGCGAATGGTTGAGTGGCTCATGTAGGAAGGGTTATCTCGTCAGGTTGCTTGATAAATACGCTGTATTTTGCCCCCTCCATCGCCTCGAATGCGATCAGTTTGTCCACCAGCGGCAGGTTCAGCACCTTGCCGGCGTTGAGCAATAACATGCCATTGTCGGCATTGAGGTTGCGCGCCAGCACCATACCGTCCTCCAGTTCGCGCGTGGTGAGGACTTTGACTGTGGGATCACCCAGTGTCACATCGCTGAGAAAGGTGGCGCAGGCCTGGACAAAATCCTCGACCAATTGCGGGTCATACAGGCGCCTGGCGTACCTGCGGATATACAGCAGCGCTTCGTCGCTGTTCAGGTGCCGCTCCAGGATCAGGCCCTTTTGCAGCTCGATGAAGTCCACGGCCAACTTCAACAGCCGCGAACCCGGCGGGATCGCGTCGCCCTTGAGGTGGTCGGGAAACCCCGAGCCGTCCCAACGCTCCTGGTGATGCCGAATGATGCGCGCCGCGTCCTTCATCGGCTCCAGGGTCATCAGCAACGACTCGCTCTGGGTCGGGTATTCGCGATACAGCTCACGGTCGGTGCTGTGCAGCCTGTCCGACGGCGCAACCATCATGCTGTCGTTCCAGCTCAACTTGCCGATGTTGTACAGCGCGGCGGCCATGGTCAGGTCGCGCGTGTCGGCTTCATCGATGGATTGGGTGGTGCAGTACACGCGGACCAATTCGATCAACGCGCGGTTGGTCTGCTTGTCCTTGGGCAAGCGCAGGTTGGCCAGCAGGGAAAACACTTCGGTACCGGTCACGTAGCTGCGCTTGAGCTCGTCGTAGGCCAGGTCGAGCATGTCGGCGGTCTGTTGCAACTCGGCGGTGCGCGCCGTCACGCGTTTTTCCAGCGTGGCGTTGAGCGCCTTGAGCTGGTCGTTCTGCGCATGGGTGAGACGCTCGAGCCGCTGGTGTTCGAGGGTTTGCTGCAGGATCAACTGCAACTCTTCGTCATTCCAGGGCTTGCTGATGTAGCGGTGAATCTGGCCGTCGTTGATCGCCTTGACGATGGTGCTCAAGTCGGCATAACCGGTGAGCAGAATGCGGCGGGTGCCCGGGTACAGACGGTGGACCTCGGCCAACAGTGTGGCCCCGTCCATACCGGGCATGCGCGCATCGCTCATCACCAGGTCGATGGGCCGGGTCGCCATGATCTCCAGCGCCTGGGCACCGCCGGTGGCCAGCACGACGTCATAGGGCTGGCTGCGCAACAGGCGGCGCAGGCTGTTGAGGATCGACTCTTCATCGTCAACCAGCAAAACGGCAGGCTTGGTAGCGAGTGGTTCATCCATGGCGACTCTGCCTTCAAATTAAATCAAATTAAGCTCGATGGAACCGGTGTGCCGGGCCTGTCCAGGCCGAGCGCGCGAAAGCGTTGTTGATTTGACGCCAACTCACCGTCGATATCAAGCGAGCTCGGCTATGCTGTCAGGGCAAGTCGCCAGCATGGGCGAAGGTGGGCAGCACGCTACCGACGCCAATCACCAGGCCCCGGGCCACAAGGAGTGCTCGCTTGAGCAACACGTGGCAGTTCGCCAATCTGCAACACGGCATCGATTCGACGCTGAACATCGTCGCCAGCGAACTCAAGTACAAGGCCGATGTGATCAAGCACTACACGCCACTGCCGGACATCGAATGCCTGGCCTCGCAGCTCAACCAGGTGGTGATGAACCTGGTGATCAACGCCGCCCAGGCCATGGGGCCGGAGCGCGGCACCATCACCATCAGCAACGGCGTGGACGGCGACACGGTCTGGCTGCAAGTGACGGACAACGGCTGCGGCATTGCCGCCGACACCGTACAGAAGATTTTCGACCCGTTCTTCACCACCAAGCCGGTGGGCGAAGGCACCGGGCTGGGGCTGTCACTGTCCTACGGCATCGTCAAGAAACACCGGGGGAATATCTCGGTCAGCAGTGAGCTGGGCAAGGGAACGACGTTTCGTGTGGTGCTGCCGATCCGGCAGACGGCGGCGTAGGGCACGCCGCCAAAAAACCGGACTGCTCACCGGTCTTGAATTGACACGGCTATCGCATCATGCGCAATGCGCAACTTTCTCGACTTCCTTGCAGATCTGAGCGCCCTTGGCAATTTCCGTAGTACGCAAATCATAGGCGGTCTGCAAGTTCAGCCAGAACTGCGCGGATGTTTCCAGTGCAGCCGCCAAACGCAACGCGACATCTGCGCTGATACTGCGACGCATCAATACGATGTCATTCACCGTGGGCGCGGATACGTGCAGCGCCCTCGCGAGCGCTGCCGCAGTCAGGCCCAGCGGCTCCAAGTATTCTTCCTTGAGAATTTCTCCAGGATGTACGGGACGCATGCCATTCTTAAACATGATTCACCTCAGTGGTAATCCACAATTTCAACGTTTTCCGGACCATGAGGCCCCCAAACGAAACAGACCCGGAACTGACCATTGATTCGGATACTGTGCTGCCCTTCTCTGTCACCATACAACTGTTCCAACCTGTTTCCTGGCGGTGACCGCAAATCGGCGAGGTCAACTGCAGCATCAAGCATGCTCAACTTTCGTTCCGCCACAGAAACGATGGCAGACCAACGCCGGGTTCGGCCGGTTTCAAAAAGGGTTCGTGTGTCAGCGCATTTGAAGCTTCTTATGATCGCTTAATGCTTAACGTTATTCGTTAATGACTGACTTTACATGGCTTTCTTGAATATTCAACTGACACGGATATACGGCGACGAGCGGTATGGAAAAACAGTCAAAAACAGCCGCTTTGGGAACCAGAGCGGCCTGTGAGGAGCGTCCCGCAGTGGCCGATAAAACCGTTGTCACGACTTTCCGGCGCGCAACGCGGTAGCCAGGCCCACGGCATCCGACACCTCGTGCAAGCCGGTTTTGACGGAGCCCGGCGTGGCCTCGTTCTTTCTCACCGCGTCGAAGTAGCCTTTGGCGACGGCCTTGTAGTCCCCAGTGGCCGCGCCGACCAGCGCCTGGTCAAAGCCATCTGTACAGGTCTTGTTGAACCCGGCCAGTGCGCCACTGACAGCGCTCTCGCCATTGGACTTGGCCTTTGCAATGCCCAGCAACACGTTACTCATACCAGGGATAAACCACAGGTTCTTGCCGGCCTCGGCGGCGAACCGCTGAAGCTTTCCCGGTTGAGTGCCGTCGCGGTTGACGTGGGAAGCCTCGTGCCGAGCGGGCCCGATCCGCTGCCCGGGCTGGGCGACAGGCTGTTCACGGCCGCCTGCGGGGGGCAGGCCTTGATTGATAATGGAATGGCCGGAAACAGCAGACGAGATCGGCATGAGCGATGACTCCAGAGGCAGGGGAAAGCGGGCGTCCTGCACCGATAGTGGCTACCTTTCAGCCAACGGTTCCATGGCGTGCGCCTGCCGCGACAGGGCCTTCAATCCTTGTCGCGTGTTTGGATACGGGCGCAGAATGCCGGATCGACCTGAAGAGTCCGAACCAAGGAAAAAACCGTATGAGCCTGTCGTTACTAAGCCGTTACGCGTTCTTTGCCGCATGCGTCATATTCACTCTGGGCAGCCTGCCCTTTATCCAACACGAATGGCTGTGGCCCGTCACGCTGGTCACCGGGCTCCTCAGCCTGATCGGCATTTTCGACCTGCTGCAAAGTCCCCACGCCGTGCGCCGCAACTACCCGATCCTGGGCAACATTCGTTATCTGGTGGAAGCCATCCGCCCGGAAATTCGCCAGTACCTGCTCGAATCCGACAGCGATGCCCTGCCCTTTTCCCGAGCACAGCGCTCGCTGGTGTATTCGCGCGCCAAGAACGAAACCGCCGACAAACCTTTCGGCACCTTGATCGATGTGTATCAGGCGGGCTTCGAGTTCATCGGCCACTCCATGCGGCCCGCACCGTTGAGCGACCCCAGCGCCTTTCGCGTGATGGTCGGTGGCCCGCAGTGCACACAGCCGTACTCGGCGTCGGTGTTCAATATTTCGGCGATGAGCTTCGGCTCGCTCAGTGCCAATGCGATCCGGGCGCTGAACCAGGGCGCCAAACTGGGCAATTTCGCCCATGACACCGGCGAAGGCAGCATCAGCCCCTACCACCGCGAAAACGGCGGCGACCTGACGTGGGAACTGGGCAGCGGCTACTTCGGCTGTCGCACCAGCGACGGCCGTTTCGACCCGCAACGCTTCGCCGTGCAAGCGCAGGACCCGCAAGTACGCATGATCGAAATCAAGATGAGTCAGGGCGCCAAGCCCGGTCATGGCGGGATTTTGCCCAAGCACAAAGTCACCCGGGAAATCGCCGACACCCGCGGCATCCTGATGGGCGAAGACTGTATTTCACCGTCGCGCCACAGTGCATTTTCCACGCCAATCGAGCTGATGCACTTCATCGCCCAACTGCGTGAGCTGTCCGGCGGCAAACCGGTGGGTTTCAAGTTCTGCCTGGGCCACCCGTGGGAATTCATGGGCATTGCCAAGGCCATGCTCGAAACCGGCATCCTGCCGGACTTTATCGTGGTCGACGGCAAGGAAGGCGGTACCGGCGCCGCACCCGTGGAGTTCACCGACCACATTGGCGTGCCGCTGCGCGAGGGCCTGCTGTTCGTGCACAACACGCTGGTGGGGCTGAACCTGCGCGACAAGATCAAGCTCGGCGCCAGCGGCAAGATCGTCAGTGCCTTCGACATTGCCAGTGTGCTGGCCATCGGCGCCGACTGGGCCAATTCGGCGCGCGGCTTCATGTTCGCCATCGGCTGCATCCAGTCGCAGTCCTGTCACACCAACAAATGCCCGACCGGCGTGGCGACCCAAGACCCGCTGCGCCAACGAGCGCTGGTGGTGCCGGACAAGGCCCAGCGGGTATTCAACTTCCACCGCAACACCCTCCATGCCCTGGCGGAAATGCTCGCCGCCGCCGGGCTTGATCATCCGTCGCAGCTGTCGGCCAAGCACTTGGTGCGCCGCATGTCGGCAACCGAGATCAAATTGTTCTCGCAGTTGCATGTGTTCCTCAAGCCGGGCGAGTTGCTCACCGGCGAGGTGAACGGCGAGTTCTATTCGCGGATGTGGCAGATGGCGCGGGCGGACAGCTTTGAGCCGCATGAGGTGGCCGCTGCCTGATTCCTCCAGTAAATGCCTGCCCGGACGCCGGGCAGGCCGTCGAGACATTCGGTAATACCCAGCCTTTGCAATTGCCTACAAATACCGCCAACCTGCGCCCGCCCGACGCGCGCATACGAAAACGCCCGCGCTCGCTAATCTACATTCAACAACTTGTTCAAGAGCCCGCAGCCATGCTGAACGGACGCGACCCGCGCATCGATTTTTTTCGGGGCCTGGCGTTGATCTTCATATTCTGGGATCACGTGCCCCACAACCCCTTGGCCAATGTCACCGTGCAGAACTTCGGGTTCAGTGACGCCGCCGAAATCTTCGTCTTCCTGGCCGGCTACGCGGCGGTGCTGGCGTACGGCAAGATCCTGCAGCGCGATGGCTACTTCATTGCCTGCCTGAAAATCCTGCGCCGGGTGTGGACGCTCTACGTGGTGCATATTTTTCTGCTGGCGCTGTTGATGGGCATCGTGATTTTCGCCAACAGCCATATCGAAACCCGTGACCTGGTGCAGGAGATGGGCCTGGAGTATTTCCTCAACAATACCCAGCAGGCCCTGGTCGATGAGTTGCTGCTGCGCTTCAAACCCAACCTGACCGACCCGTTGCCGCTGTATATCGTGCTGATTCTCAGCCTGCCCCTCACGCTGCCCTTGCTGTTGCGTGTGCCGAGGGTGGCGGTGGGCATTTCTGTGACGGTCTACCTGCTGGCGCCCTGGCAGGGCTGGAACCTGCCGGCCAGCAACGGCGGGGTGTGGTATTTCAACCCGATCACCTGGCAATGCCTGTTTATCCTTGGCGGCGCAGCGGCCCTGCGTGCGGCGCACCCGGCTGAACAGCGCCCGCTGCTGCGTCAACCGTTGTTCATCGCGGCGGCGGCTTATGTGGTGACGGCGTGCGTGATCACCCTGTCGTGGCGCTGGCCCGACGTGCACGATGCGTGGATGCCGCGCCTGATCGGCGAATGGCTGTACCCCATCAGCAAGACCGACCTGTCCCCCGTGCGCTTGCTGCACTTCCTGGCGCTGGCCTATGTCACCGCGAAATTGCTCCCCGGTGTCGGCTGGACGCAACAGTGGCTGGCACGGCAACTGGCGCGAATGGGGCGCTACTCCCTGGAAGTATTTTGCCTGGGCGTGGTCCTGGCGCCGTTGGCGGACATGGTCAACGCGCTGACCGGCGATACCTTCACCATGCAGGTATTCACCGCGCTGGTGGGGGCCGCCGTGATGAACTTGTTTGCCGCGTGGCTGGAGTTCAATCGGCAACTGGACCAGCGCAGGGCCGCTGCGCTCCAGCCGCCGGCGGTCTAGCACAACGCTGTAGCCTCAACCGTAACCACGATGCGAAGCGAGCCGCTCTTGCTCTTGCTCTTGATCTGCTTTTGATCTTGATCTCAGGCGCCCCGTTAAACCACGCTGGCCGAACGCAGGCTTGAATCCGTGGGCAACCCGGCAGGACGCCGGGTTAGCCGCACTGGGCCATGGATGGCCCATTGCGGCGGCCCACGGATTCAAGCCTGCGTTCGGGCACACCGAGCCTAGGCGAGGTGCCGAGTGGTGGGGCAAGAGCCCTTTGGTTACTTTGGGGCTTTTCCAAAGTGACCCGCCGTCAGGGCGGAACCCTAAGTGGCCGTTACCGCAGAAACGGATATGTACGCGATCTGATCCAACATCCTGATCGGCTCAGAGGCCGTCATCGGGGGCAAGCCCCCTCCCACATTTGGACCGGGATCGACACCAACATCCTGGTCGGCTCTGAGGTCGCCATCGGGAGCAAGCCCCCTCCCACATTTGAGCCAGGATCGACACAAAATCCTGGTCGGCTCTGAGGCCGCCATCGGGAGCAAGCCCCCTCCCACAGTTGGGCCAGGATCGACCCAAAATCCTGGTCGGTCCTGAGGCCGCCATCGGGGGCAAGCCCCCTCCCACAGTTGGGCCAGGATCGACCCAAAATCCTGGTCGGATCTGAGGCCGCCATCGGGGGCAAGCCCCTCCTACATTTGGACCGGGGTCGGCCCAACATCCTGGTCGGTCCTGAGGCCGCCATCGGGGGCAAGCCCCCTCCCACAGGGGATCTGCGTTAACTGATCGGCATCAGGGCAAGCCTGCTCCCCTATTTCCCGGCTCCGGTTCAGCCTAAGGGTTCAGGCTGCGGAGCGCGCCGCCGCATTGGTCGGCTGCAACTTGAACACGTAATACAGCACCGTCAACAGCACCAGAAACGCAGGCCCCACATACAACGCCACCCGTGTGTCCGGGAAGTACGCCATCAAGCCCACCACCAACAGCAAAAACGCCAGCGCCAGGTAGGAACTGACCGGGTACAGCCACATGCGGTACTGCAGACCGGCACGCTCGGCAGGGCTCAGGCCCTTACGGAATTTGAGCTGCGCCAGCAGGATCATCAGCCAGGTCCAGATCGCGCCGAAGGTGGCGATGGAGGTCACCCAGACAAACACCTGGTCGGGCACCAGGTAGTTGAGCAGCACGCCCAACAGCAAGGCGAAAATCGACAGCAGCAACGCCTTGCGTGGCACGCCATTGCTGGATGTGGTGCCGAACGCGGCCGGGGCCTGGCCATTCTGCGCAAGGCTGTAGAGCATGCGCCCGGTACTGAAGATGCCGCCGTTGCAGGATGACAACGCGGCGGTAATCACCACGAAGTTGATGATACCCGCGGCGGTCTTGATGCCCAGGCGTTCAAAGGTCATCACGAACGGGCTGCCCTGGGTGCCGATTTCATTCCACGGGTAGATCGACAGGATCACGAACAGCGCGCCCACGTAGAACAGCAGGATGCGCCAGAACACCGAACCGATGGCGCTGGGGATGGTTTTCTGCGGGTTGCGCGCTTCACCGGCGGTAAGGCCGATCATCTCCACGCCCAGGTAGGCGAACATCACCATCTGCAACGACATCAAGACGCCCTGTACGCCGTTGGGCATGAAGCCGCCATGGGCCCACAGGTTGGAAATGCCCAGCGCCACGCCGTCATTGCCGAAGCCGAAGGCAATAATGCCGACGCCGCCGATCACCATGGCAATGATGGTGACGATCTTGATCAATGCGAACCAGAACTCGAACTCACCGAACGCCTTGACCGCGATCAGGTTGATGGTGCCCATGCTGATCAGCGCCGCCAGGGCCCAGATCCAGCGCGGTGTGTCGGGGAACCAGACGCCCATGTACACCGCCACGGCAGTGATTTCCGCGACGCAGGTCACCAGCCACAGGAACCAATAGTTCCACCCGGTGAGAAAGCCCGCCAATGGGCCCAGATAATCCTGGGCATAACGGCTGAACGAACCGGCCACAGGATTGTGCACGGCCATTTCGCCGAGGGCGCGCATGATCACCAGAATGGCCAGGCCACCGATGACGTACGAGAGCATGATCGCCGGGCCGGCCATTTCGATGGCCTTGGCCGAGCCGAGAAACAGGCCGACGCCGATGCAGGCGCCGAGCGCCATCAGGCGAATATGCCGTTCACCGAGTTCGCGTTTGAGCGGGCCGCCTTGAACGGTCTCGCCAGGGGGCAGGGGTTTGCCGACAGGCATAGGGATACAACCTCATTTTGTTATTGGATTTGACCACCGAGCGTCGGCGTATCTGCAGGTAGGCAAATACACCGCCTTGACCGGGCCTGCCTCGTGGGCAAACCCGCCTGGCATGTGTCAGCGGCCAGGTCAGCGGGCATGCAGTATAAAAAGCGCGCGCCAGGGTATTTCACTCTATAAACAGGCAAATTTGGCGATATGCCCCGAGAAAAAGCGCTTGGACGGAGCAAGCACCAAGCGTCTGGAACGGCCTTCTGCGCGCAAAACGGCGCAGAGTATTGCATAACGGGCCGGGATCCAGACACCTCGGACAAACCCGTGGCATGCGGGCCATCGACAAACTTCGTAGATCAGACAATTCGCGTCTACGCTTCAGACAAGTCCGATCAATCTGTAGGAATGGATCAATCGACTATGGGCGCACTGTGGCAGACCGACCCGCATCAGGCTGAAGCCGACAGCCCGTCACCCGCCCCATTGCCGAAAAAATCCAGACCGCCTCGGCCATGGCGTCGACTGTTCTGGCTGATCCTGCTGCTGGCGCTGGCCGCCCTGGGGTTCGCCGCGTTACGCGAGATGCACAGCGCCCGCTGGCAGGCGCGCATGCTCAGCCAATGGGCGTCACACTTGACCTATCGCGTGGAGCCCGGTGCCAGCGATGCCATCGTGTATCCCGGTGCCGGGCCGTTCGATCGGCGCCTGGGCTACAGCGCCCTGGGCGAATTCCTGCCGCGCTTGCTCAAGCGCAACTACGTGATCCAGTCTCAGGCGCGTTTCTCCACGGCATTGATGAACTACAGCGGTCACGGCCTGTTTATCCCCTATGCAGAAAAAATCCAGGCCGGGCTGAACATCACCGATTGCCGTGCCGCGCCGTTGTACCAATTCAACTACCCGACGCAGCTTTACGCGCAGTTCAGCGATGTGCCGCCGTTGATGGTGCGCAGCCTGTTGTTCATCGAAAACCGGGCGCTGCTCGACCCCGAACCGGCCCAGGCCAACCCGGCGGTGGACTGGCCGCGTTTTGCCAAGGCCGCCTGGTCGCAGGTGGCGCGCCAGTTGCACCTGCCGGGGCAGACGGCAGGGGGCAGCACCCTGGCGACGCAGTTGGAAAAGTACCGTCATTCACCGGACGGCCTGACCCTGTCGAGCAGCGAAAAACTGCGTCAGATGCTGTCGGCCAGCGTGCGCGCCTATCAACACGGTACCGACACGCTGCCGGCCCGGCAAAATATAGTGCGCGACTACCTCAACAGCGTGCCGCTGTCGGCAGTGCCGGGCCACGGTGAAGTGCACGGCATGGCCGAGGGGTTGCGGGTGTGGTACGGCGCAGACTTCGCCCAGGTCAACCAGGCCCTGGCCGACACCGCGAACACCCCGGCCGGTCTGGCGTCACGGGGTCTGGCGTTGCGCCAAGTGCTGTCGCTGATGATCGCCCAGCGCCGTCCTTCGCATTACCTGAGCAAGGGCCGCGACGAGCTCGCGCAATTGACCGACAGTCACCTGCGGCTGCTGGCGCAGGAGGGGCTGCTGGAACCTGGTTTATTGAAAGCGGCGCTGGCCAGCCAGGCCAGCTATCGCGACTGGCAGCAGCAACCGACCACGCAGAAAATCGAGGCCAACAAAGGCATCGGCATGGCCCGCAGCCGCCTGGGCGCACTGCTCGATCGCCCGCTCTACGACCTTGATCGCCTGGACCTGTCAGCCACCAGCACGCTGCAGGGCGATTTGCAGGAACAGGTCACCGCCTACCTCAAGCAACTGGCGGACCCCGCCTACGCCCAACAGATCGGGCTGTTAGGCGAGCGTCTGCTCACCCCTGCCAGCACGCCGCAGGTGCGCTACAGCTTCACCTTGTTCGAGCGCACTACCGACAGCGCCCGCGTGCGCGTGCAGACCGACAATACCGACCAACCGTTCGACATCAACGAGGGCAGCAAGCTGGAATTGGGCTCCACCGCCAAGCTGCGAGTGCTGACCACCTACCTGCAAATCATCGCCGAGCTGCATGAGCGCTATGTCAACGTCGCGCCCGCGGCCTTGAGAAAAGTCCAGATCGCCGAACAAGACCGCCTCAGTCGCTGGGCCGTGGACTACCTGCTGCAAAATCCCGGCAAACCCCTGGCGCAGATGCTCGACGCCGCCCTTGACCGCACCTATTCCGCCAGCCCCGGCGAACGCTTTTTCACCGGCGGCGGCCTGCACCGCTTCCACAACTTTCGCAACGAAGACAACGGCCGCAACCCGACCCTGCGCGACGCCCTGCGTGAGTCGATCAACCTGCCGTTTATTCGCCTGATGCGCGATCTGGTGCGCTACACCACCTACACCGGCGCCGACAACAGCGCGCAACTGCTCAAGGACGACAACGAGCCCCGTCGCCAGGAATACCTGGCGCAATTTGCCGACCGTGAAGGCACCACGTTCCTGCTCAAGTTCTGGAAGAAATACCAGAAGAAAGACACCCAGGCGCGCCTGGAAACCTTTCTCGACAGCCTGCATCCCACGGCGATCCGCCTGGCTGCGGTGCACCGTTATCTGCTGCCCGAGGCCAGCCGTGACAGCTTCAACAGTTTCGTACGCGCCCGCCTGGCCGGCACCAAGGCCCAGCAGACGCTGACCGACAAGCGTCTCGACGCGCTCTACGACAGCTACGGCCCCGGCGCCTACGACCTGCCCGACCAGGGCTATATCGCCAAAGTGCACCCGTTGGACCTGTGGTTGCTGGGCTACCTGATCAACCACCCGCAGGCGACGTTCAGCGAAATCGTCAAGGCCAGCCAGTTCGAGCGCCAGGAGGTCTACAGTTGGCTGTTCAAGAGCCGTCACCAGAGTGCGCGCGACAGCCGTATCCGCACCATGCTGGAGATCGAAGCGTTCCTGGAGATCCATCAGCGCTGGAAGGCCGTGGGTTATCCCTTCGATCATCTGGTGCCGTCCCTGGCGACCGCCATCGGCAGCTCCGGCGACCGCCCCGCCGCCCTGGCCGAGTTGATGGGCATCATCCTCAACGACGGCGTGCGCCTGCCTGTATTGCGCATCGACAGCCTGCACTTTGCCGCCGGTACACCGTATGACACGCGCGTGATCAACGACCCCGGCCGGGCGCGACGAGTGATGCCCTCTGAAGTGGCGACCGCCTTGCGCGGCGCGTTATCCCAGGTGGTGGACGCCGGCACCGCAAAACGCGTCGCCGGCAGTTTCAAACAGGCCGACGGCACACCGCTGCCCATGGGCGGCAAGACCGGCACCGGCGATAACCGCATCGAAGCCATCGGTTCGGGCGGGCGCATCCTCAGTTCCAAGGCGATCAACCGTACCGCCACGTTTGTGTTCTACATCGGCGAACGCCATTTCGGCACGCTCACCGCATTCGTACCGGGCAGCTCGGCGCAGGGGTTCAAGTTCACCTCGGCGTTGCCGGTGCAAGTGCTCAAAGGCATGGCACCGATAGTGATGCCTTATCTGCA
Organism: Pseudomonas sp. 34 E 7; assembly: GCF_900005715.1. Taxonomy (NCBI): domain Bacteria; kingdom Pseudomonadati; phylum Pseudomonadota; class Gammaproteobacteria; order Pseudomonadales; family Pseudomonadaceae; genus Pseudomonas; species Pseudomonas sp. 34 E 7. Next base: position 74,297 of record NZ_CVTX01000185.1, on the reverse strand, counting down.
AGGCGAAAGCCGGAGCGCATGCCTGCCTCAATGACGCCCTGCCAGGGCGGTAACCGGCTGTTGATTACTCTTGATTAATTGATCCGAAGCGCCGGTTTGCCAGGGCCTTGCCTTGATTTTTCAAACTTATTTTCAAGCATTCGGCTGAATAGACTCGAACGTCTTTTAAAGGACTATTCAGGTTGAAAGAAATGCCCATTTTGCTCGCCCCTGCAACGCCGGACAGTTTTCAGGGCCGCCACATCGAACACCTCAGGAACGCCCTGCCCGACTGGCTGACAGGCACCAGCCCGGCGCGCATCAGCGCGCTTGAAAGCGCAGCGTTGCCCACTGCGCAACCTTATCCACATGCCACCCCCCAGGCTCATCTGCCCCTCAGGCAAGCCATCGCCGAGCATTGGCGTGCGCAAAACACTCTGGACAAACGCCTGGGGGATATCAACGACCTCTACACCTTCGCCGAGCCGTTGCTCAAAGCGGCATTGTTCACTGACTACGGCGACATCGACGTCAAAAACACCTTTGTGCGCCTCTATACCGACGCCGTCCTGGCCTGGTGGACTGTCAACGTCAAAAAAGGCGTACAGAGCAAAACCCTGTCATTACTGGACGCTGCCCTGGGTAATTTTTCCGCTACCGACCGTTTTGTCGACTTCGCCTTTCTCAGCGCGCAAGACCCGCGCGGGCAACAGGACATCCTGCACTTCCCCCATCGCCGCACGGGCGTGCGCCTTGGCGCAGAGACCTTCAAGAACATCTGCCGAAACCTCGACATCGGCGCTCGTTACCAGGCCCGTCTCAGGCAGCGGCTGGGGTTCGACAACCCGCCCGTTGCGGTCGTGGTGCGCGATGAGGCTATCACCACCCACAAGGCCGCCCTCAACAGCGCCGCCCATCTGGCGCAACTCAAAGGCGACCTGCGCGCCGATGCATTGACGGCCGTGCAGGGCTTGATCGAACAACGCGCCGACGTGAGGCTCGATGGCCTGCCGATCAACAGTTACAACCTGAGCCTGCTGGACTGCCAACTGACCGGCATCCTGCTGTTCATGGCACAACCGGCCAATGGCCGGGTCATTGCCTATGTACCGGGAGACCCTGAACACCCCGTCAAGGAATACCCCGACCCCACTGCATTCGTCCGAGAACTGACCCGCCAGTTGAAGGGCGGCCCCGCGCAAACCACTGGCACCTACCCGCGTTTTTTCAGCCAGTTCGTGCCTCATCAACTGCGCGGCCGGTTTTTCGCGCAGCTCAGCGCGCGACTGAGCGCAGAGGCCGACCGGCCCAACCTGCAATTTCGCCTGCAAAACATCACCGAGGATTATCAAAACCGCGCGGACGACCCGGGCACCGATAATCTGTGGCGTTACCTCTACCGTGTCCACCTGAACAAGGTCGTCAATGACGCCAGGGACATGGCGGTGTCCACCGCCTACGTCGACCACCTGGCCCGGTGGGCCTGGTGGGATAACTTGCAGCAGGCGCTGTCGGACCTGCTCAATGCCGGCCTGTTGCTGATCACACCCTTTGTGCCCCTGTTGGGAGAACTGATGCTGGCCTACACCGCCTATCAAGTGCTCGATGAGGTGTTCGAAGGCATTGTCGACTGGTCCCAGGGCCAGCGCACGGAGGCTGCGCAGCACCTGCTCGGGGTGGCGCAGAACCTGATCCAGGCGGCGCTCTTTGCCGGCGCAGGAAAACTCGGTGAAATCCTCCCACTCGCGCCTTCCTCCTTTGTCGACGGCCTGCACCCGGTGCGAATGCCCAATGGTGGAGTCAAATTATGGAACCCTGACCTGCACCCCTACGCGCGACAGGAGCATGGCCTGCCTGCCGACGCGCTGCCGTCGCCGTCGGGCCTGCATGAGCATCAAGGCAAGCACCTGCTGGCACTGCACGGCGAACACTATGAGGTGCTCCCCGACGCGGATACCGGCGAGCATCGGATCAGCCACCCGACACGCGCGGATGCCTATCGCCCGCAGGTATTTTTCAACGGCGACGGCGCGGTATTGCACGAAGGGGAGCAGCCGCAGACCTGGGACAGCACCACCCTCATGCGTCGCCTCGGGCATCGGGTCGAAGGGTTCACCGATCGGCAACTGGCACAGATGCGCCAGGCCAGCGGCACCGAAGAGGCCGCGCTGCGCGCCATGCACCTGTACCATGAGCCCATGCCGCCACTGTTGGCGGGCGCCCTCAGGCGCTTTGAAGCGCAGGCTTATCCGGCCATCGCCAGCGAAAAAATTCGCAGCGGCCGGCCGCTGGCGTCGGACCCTTCATCAGACTGGTTCATACAGACGGTCACCGAGCTGGACGGCTGGCCCGCTGATAAAGCCATCGAAGTGTTCCTCAACCCTGACTTGTCCGGACGCAGCATCAAGGTGGGCAACCCGCACGCTGCGTCGGCAGATACCTTGCCCCTCAGTTTCGCGCAAATGATGTCAGGTCAACTGCCCGAACATGTCCTGGGTTTTCTCGATGAAGCGGCGACCCGCCAACTGCTGGGCGGCGACATCGCCCAAGCGCAACGGGTGCAGCACCTGCGCGATCAACTGGCCGATCACGTGTTGCGCTGGCGCCGGGATTTCGCCGATAACGTGTACCGCCAGGTATGGGAAATGACCGACGACCCGGAGCACTTGCTGTTGCGCCACGCCTTTCCCCACCTGGATATGGCCCTGCAGACGCGCCTGCTCGGCACCGCCAGCGGCCAGGAACACCTCACCATGGCCGCGCAACGCCTGCCCTTGCGCCTGCATAACCAGGCCCGTGAACTGGATGTGGCCGCGCAATCGGTGCAGGCCTTCGAAGGGTTTTATGCCGCGCCGCCCTTACCGGTCGCCACCGAGCGGATGGCCCTGAACACCCTCAAGGTGCACAGCGACAGCTTTGCCGACCTGCGCATTCAAGTCCGCGAACAGACGCCCACCGGGTCCTTGCGTTGTGAGGCCGGCCCTGTCGAAGCGACAACTCGGCGGACGCTGGTGCCAAGCGCGCGTGGCTATGACCTGTTCGATGAAGCCGGCATGCGGCTGTCCTCCCACTCAGACCTGTATGAGGCGATCCTTGGCGCATTGCCCGCCGATAAAGCCCTGGCGCTGGGCTACCACCCCGGCCAGGGCGCGCCCTTCAAACAATGGCTGATGGACCGGCTGGCATCACTGGCCGAACGGCGCGCGGTGCTGGCCGAGCCACCGACCTACCGCCGGGCCGACCGGCAAACCGTGCAACTGCTGGGCGGCGCCGGTGTAGGCCGCTGCGCCGAGCCCCCCGCCGAGACCTCCGCTGACCATGCCCGGCAAACCTTGCAACTGCTGTTTCCCACACTCAATCAACAGCGCATGGAACTGTTTATCGACAGCGTTCCGCCTCGACAAATGCGCGGTCTGCTCAATGAGCTGACCGAAGAAAAACAACGCTTGCACGTCGAGCTGCACGCCTGGAAAGCCAGCCCGACCCAGCATGCCCGAGGCAGTCGGGAGGATCGTGCGGAACGGGCCAGGAGAACGCACCTGGGCGTTGCCGTCGAACGCTGCTGGGGCGACCGATTTGCAGAACACACCGATGCCTACGGCCATGTTCAAAGCGGTGCCCGCCTGGATCTGCACGACTGGACGTTGCCGTCGCCACTGCCTCGGCTGACGGCCAACTTCGAACATACGACCGCCCTGAACCTGAGCAACACCGAATTTGGCCCGCCGCACAGTGACTTCCTCAGGCACTTCCCCACCCTGCGCAGCCTGGACCTGCACGCCAACAGACTCATCGATGTTCCGCCGGCGCTGGCGCACATGCGCTGGCTTAAAGACCTCGACTTGAGCAGCAATGACCTGACGCTCAGCCCCGACGATGTACGTACCCTGAGAAAAGTCCGCCGCCTGGAACACCTCGACCTGAGCAACAACCCGCTGGTGCTCACACCCGATATCAGCCTGATGCCTAACCTGCGCCACTTGGGCTTGAGCCGCACGGCAATCACCCAGTGGCCGGGCGGACTGTTTGCTCACCCTCGCGCCGACGATTTTGTGCTCGATCTGCGCGCCAACCCCATCGACACGCTACCGGATGCCACCGCCGGTACACCCAACGCCCGGGTGATTGCCCGCACGCGCCTGGATCGAAACGCCCTGACGGCCCAGGCGCTTACCCACTACGAACACTACCGGACCGCCGCTGGACTGGACCCCAACCGCACCTATGAACCCATAGGCAACAGCGGCCCCTGGCTGCTGGAGGCTGACGCGCAAACCCGCCCCATCGCCGAGCAGGTGTGGAATGCGGTCGAACGGGAAAACGGCTCCCAGGGCTTTTTCGAAGTGATCCGCTACCTTGAGCCTCCCGAGTTTGTTGAACAGGCCGAGGACCGCCTGCGCTATGAAGACAATCGCCGGGCCATGACGCAAAGGCTCTGGCGGCTGGTACGCGCCGCCCATGAAGACACCCCGTTGCGCGAACGCCTGTTCAAAATGTCCGGTTTCCCTGGCCTGTGCGCCGACGCGGGCGCGCAGATTTTCAATGAGATGGGGATCGAGGTCATGGCCAGCGAAGCCTTGCGTTACTCACAAGACGCCGCCGAATGCGAAGACAAACTCGTCACCCTGGCCAAGGGCGGCGCCCGCCTCAAGCTGTTGGGCAAGGTTGTGGGCGAAGACATTGCCCTACGCGTAAGACCGGTGGCCGAAGGCGGGCTGGGCCAACGGTTCAGGTCCGACATGCGCGATGGCGTGCCCGGAGAGGTCGACGAAGTGGACGTGCACCTTGCCTACCAGACCGACCTGGCGACCAGGCTGGATTTGCCCTGGATATCCAACCACATGCTGTACCGCACAACGGCCAACGTCAGCGAGGAGCAGATCAACCAGGCCTACACCCGGGTGCTGGCGCTGGGCGAAGGCGACGGGCTCGTCAATCAAATGTTGCTGGAGCCCTATTGGGAACAGTACCTGCGCGACAGCCACGATCAGGCCTACCGCGACAATGAACAGCTGTACTCCACACGCTTCCTGCAACTCGATGACTTGCAGACCGCGCAGGCACAGTGGGCGCGATCTGACACCCTGACATCGGCACAAAAAGCCGTCCTGCGCGACACATTGCGCACTCTGGGCGAAGCGCTCCAACTCCCGGACAGTGTGGTATTTGCCGACGCGCCCATGTCCGATGACGTGTACAACGGGCTGCTCAACGATCTGGGATACAAGGAAAAGGAATGCTTACGCCAACTGACACGTCAGGCCCTCGCCCGTGACACGGGGCGCCGCAACCGCGCGTCGTGAGTGGGTACAACGCGGGCCTGGCCGCTTGAACCCTGACCCGCACCTTCAATAGTTACCGCCGCGCTCACTCGCCCTCGCCGCATGCTGATGGATCATTCCATCAGCATGAGGACAGTGCCAATGAGCACACCGACGCCCCCTTCGCCCTCACCCAAGCTTCAAGAAATACACACCCAGCTGCTTGAAATCGACCCGCAGTTGCGCACTCAAACCCGGCAGCCTCCCGTCTTACCCCCTGAACTGCTTGCGCTGGAAAAGCTCAATACCACCCTGATCAACGCCAACAACGCCCTGCTGGAGAGGTCACGCAGTTTGTTTGAGGCATTGACGCGGGCAGACCTCACCCAAGCCGCCGGAAAAACACTGCTCGCCCAGCTCAAAACCGACCTGAACACACACCTGCTGGGCCTTGACGAAGCCAGCACCGTCAATGGTCTGGGCCGCAAGAGCTATCTCGCCCAGACGGCGGGTCTTGGCGCGCTGGAGCAGCAGGCCAGGCTTGATGTGCGCGATTACCTGCTGGCCCCGGCAGAACAACGCATGGTTGAAGACTGCTCCCGGGGCGCGGATTATCGGCCGGGGATGTACTCGCTCAACTTCAGCTACCAGGACAAAACCGTGGAGTTTGCCGGGGCCTTTGTGCTTACGCGCAAATCCAGCCCGGTTGTGGATAACCTGACCTCGGGAGAGGACCTCGGCCAGGTGCTGTTGTTCACCCCAAACCGAGGCCTGGAGTCCTTCGATTCGCTGGCGCAACTCGACCAGCGACTCAAGCCGACGCTAGCGTTGCCGGCAGGCCACGAGGAGTTCTGCCAACACCTGCCGGTGCGTTATCAGGCGCTGGACGTCGACGATATCTGGCCACTGCAATTGCTGCCCATCAGCGGCGAGCCCTTGTTCGAACATACCTACAACGCGATCATCGACAAGCGCAGCCAGGACATCGAATGGGCATTGAGCCTGGTCGAAAACCCGCTGCACGAGGCAACACAGCTCCAGTCAGCACTGGACGACGCGGTGAAGGCCGCACTGCCGGATTTGTCCTCACGCCTGGCGTTCAGGCGCCAACGACTGCTGGAGCGCAGCGTGTACAACGGCCTGCCGGACTGGTATCGCCACGCGGCTGCGACGGACCAGCAAACCCTGAGTCGTTGCCTGCAGGATTACAATCAGGCCCGGGCGACCTATATCGAGCTGCTGGGGCCTGCCGCTTCGCCTCAGGCGCTGGCGCATTTCCAGCTGACCGAGTACCTGGACGAAGCGCTGGAAATCCACGACCTGAACCCGCTCCACCTGAACATCACCACCCGACGCCATGTCGCCCATGTCGGCACCTATGAGCAAACGCGCAGTCTGGCGCAATTAAGCCATGACGGGCTGCATGCGGGCGACGAGCTGCCCGGCTCTGATTTTTTGACCAACACCACCCTGACGTACGCGGGGGCGGCACTGCAAGGCGAGCATGCCGTGCTGAATGCGCAGAGCCTGCTCGAGATACTCCGCGAATCCGGCCTGCAACCGCGCCTGGACTTCGCCGCGCTGCAAAAACAAATGCAGACCGAAACCCGCTTCAGACAGGCGACTCGCGACCTGTTTGATCATCGCCTGGTGCTGCTGGCCTTTATCGCCCGCTTGCGAGGCGACCTGAGCCACGCGGACCATGCCTTGTTCGACACCTTGCGCGCCGGTACCAACCCGCTCCTGTGCGCACGCACCGTGCTGTTGCACGGCGCGCAACTCAAAGACCTGTGGCTATTGCGCGAGGTGGACGCCACCGGCCAAGTCCGGCGCTTGTTGCTGTGCACCCCGAACTCGCCGCGCGAGCGACAGTTCCAGGCATTCGCCACCGAGCGCGAATGCCAGGCGCATATCATCCGTTGGGCTGATGACCACACCCGCTCAAAGGGTCGCACCCTGCGCGACTACCTGTTGGAGCAATGCCCGCTGCGGTTTCGCCCGAAGATGGGCACGTTCCTGGCAGGGCTGGGCTTCAAGCCCGACGCAAGGGAACACGAAGAGGTGACATTCGGCCCGGTGTGCTCGCACACGGTCTGCCTGGACGCCATGGTCGTGCATTCGCAAAGCGCAGCGCAGGACGACTACGAATACAGCACCCCGCTCTGGTATCGCTCGGCCCAGCCGGCAGACCGAACCCGTTTGACCCGCCTTGCCGACGATGCCGCAGGTGCCCTGCGCACCTACGACGCCATGCCCGATTCGCACGCCAACTTCATCACCTTCGATGCCTATCTGCATGCCAAGGCCACACTCAGCCTGAACACGCTGCTGGGCCGTCCTCAGAATGATGTCGACCCTGACAGCGTGTTCGTGTCGGCGCCCTGGCCGCTGCTGGGCGGCAAGCCGAAGCCCATTACCTATACGAGGCTGTACCGCGACGGTTACACGGACAACGTCGGCTTCATCGATCCGAAATTCTCTACCTCGGCCACGTTCAGCGGGCCGGCGGGCGTCGACCTGAGCCGCCTGACCCCGCAGAACGTGTCAAGGTCGGTGACCGGTGTCTGGATCGGTCGACGCTACACCGACGAAGTGCGCGCCAAATTGCAAAGCGCGAACAGCCCCGGATATGCCAGACGGCGCGACGCCACGCTGGCCATCACACAACTGCAGATGAAATACGCGGCGCTCGACTGCTGCCTGCGTGGCCATATCGCCCGGCTCGACCTGACCTGGCTGGAGCGAGCCATCGACAGCCTTGGCGACACGGCGGCTGCGACTCGCTCCACTTATCAGGTACACCGCCTGACGATTGACGGCGATTGGGTAATGGGCAACTACCTGTTCAGCCATGCAAACAACCCGGTGTTGCTCTACACCCCCAACGCACCCGACGGCATCGGCTTTCGTGAGGCGAAGCTGTTCAACTACTGGCTGAAAAAAGTCAACGGTGTGTCGGCTTACCTGCACGGTCGGGTGCCGGTCCAATCCCAGGCGCGGATCACCACGTTCCTGACGACTGCCCGCGATGGACTGCCCGAAACGATTGACCGCACCACCCCCAGCCTGGCGCGCTATGACAGGACAACGCCTGACACCACCCTGACCGACCTGCGCAACGATGTCTACAACATGGTGCTGCAACGAAAAATAGACGATGTGACTGCCACCACGGTCAATCGCACAGAGATGATCATGGGGATTGTCTGGACGTGCGTCGAACTGGTCACCACCATCGCCACCATTCCATTCCCCGTGTTGAGCCTGGGCCTGGGTGGCTTGTTGGCCTTCAAGGACGCGATGCTCGCCATCACCGCCTACCAACAGGGCGACATGGCCGGCGCCTTGAGACACTACATCGGCTACCTGGCCAATGTGGGCGGTGCTGTGTTGTTTGACGTTCGCCAGGCCCTTAAAGGCCCCTTCAATACATTGTCGATCAGACCGGTGACCAAAGCGCTGACACAGTCCACGCTGATCAACGATATCGACCCTGGTATTGCTGCCGGCATGAAACCCGTGATGTTCGATACCCATCAGTTCTGGGTCAAAAACACACCGGATCCTCTGGGGCGATATCTGCTGTTTCGCCATGACCCCGTCACCGGCCAAATGCAGTCGACTGCACGCCTGGTCAACCAGAACGCCGATGGCCATTGGGTTCGTTCCGGGGTTGCGGGAGGTGGCCGTAGAAAGACCTATACGCTACTCCAGGAGGAGGCCAACCAGTCCCTGGCGCGCTATGAAATTGCACCCGAGCAAGGCAAGTACTTCAGATCAGCGCTCAACCTTGAGTACGTGCGCACCATCACCAGTCATCCGGATGACACCATTGCGCAGGGCGCACGTGAAGGGGCCTATCTGGATTTGAAGCCTCTACGTGACAGCTACCGCAATCAGGTGAAACACCTGACTGAAGATACGCAGGCACTTTACGCCTCGCCTCCAGCACGCCCGGACCGCACCGGCTTGCCGGTACTGGCAGCCGATTCCAGCCCGCCTACCGTACTGGCCGGCCTGTTCCCACTCAAGAAGCGGCTGATCATTGGCGCTTCCAACACCAGCGTTGCCAGCAAGCAGTTACTGATCGAAAACCTGCCGGCCCTGGCAGCGCAAGGACTCAAGCGCTTGCACATCGAAAACCTGCCGGCCGATGTTTTCCGCACCAAACTCAAAATCATCAATGGCGAAACCAAGGGCAACCTTGCGCACGCCTTGAAACAGGTCGAGGACCACTTGGCGCGCGTCGATGCGAGTTTGGGCTGGGGCGCGGATGCGCCGTTTACCTTCCGTAAACTGATGCTCGAAGCCCACAGGCACAAGGTCGCAATCGACGGCGTGGACGCCTCGAGTTCTTATCATCTGGAACACGCGCTGGAGCTGTCTGACAAAGAGCGGTTTATCCCGCGCAACAGCCAGCTCAGAAATTTCTATTCCCACAAAGCCCTCGCGCAAAACGATCCCGATGATGGCTGGATCGCCCTGGTAGATCACAGTCGCATAGGCAGTACCGACGAGGTGCCGGGCCTGGCTGACTTGCAGAATGTCATTGCCTTGCGTGTGGATGATGCTACCCCTGGCCAGGCAGTGGGCCTCCTGCCTGATACATCCGCCGCCGCGCTGTCGCGGGGTGATTACAGGCTGACAATGGCCACAACCGCCCAAACCTTGCCGACGGCCGGCCCCTCAAGAGCGGTACCGGGCCCCCCATCACCGTCTCATTACCATGAGTTTGATCTGCCCGCGTCGTTCAAACCGGACCTGGACGAGATGGTGCATAGGCATGACAGCTTTGACCCCATCTACGGGCCTCGAACGGGAGACCCGTACCATCCGGCGCACCAGGCGTTCAAGCAAACACGCAGTCGCCTGGATGAAACCGCCAAACAGGCGTTGGCCGCCTACACGCCACTGCCACGCCCGGATTTCGCCGACCTTGCCACGGCGACCAGCGAGGAGGCGTTCATCACGCAGTTGTTTAAAAAGATACGGGGACTGGTTATCGGCGAGTCCCATCTTGATACCTACAGCAAACGGTTCCTGATCAAACACATGAAGCTGTTGAAGCAGGAGGGCGTGGAGACCTTGTACCTGGAGCACCTGCTCACCGATCTGCATCAGGCAGAGCTGGAGGATTTCTTGCGCATCAGCGAAATGCCGAAAAACCTCAAACGCTACCTGAGCGCGCAGGATGCCGGCCATATGCGCGGTTATACCGGGCCCGACACTTACACCAATGTGGTCAAAGCCGCGAACAAGGCGGGCATTCGGGTGCGGGCGCTCGACTGCACAGCCAGCTATCACGTCAAGCGCATGTACGGGGACAAGGCCCGCATGAACCTGTTCAGCTATTTCGCCAATGAGGTGATCAAGGCTGACCAACTGGCACAGGGCCCGCATCGATGGGTCGCGCTCATCGGGGATGCCCACTGTGACCTGCACCTGGGTGTCCCGGGCCTTGCGCAATTGCAGGATGGGGTCAGCTTGAAGATACGCGATGTTCACCCCACCCAGGCATTGCCGCTGCAGCGGGGCGGATGGGAGTTCGTCGAAGGTCAGATCGGCTCCCCCGGAACAAAAACCCTGCGCAGTGACTTCACGTTGCACGTCGGTATTGCCGGTAAGCCCATGCCGTTTCCCAAGGCGGTGCCGGACCGCGCATGGCTGAGGAACATCAACGAGTTCCTGATCGAGCAGCCTTCAGCCGCCCACGCCAATGTGCTGCACCGTTCCGAGAGCGGAGCGATTGTGTCCACCCCCATTCAAATTAACGATACCGGGGAATTTTTTGTCGAGCGTTGGCCGCAGTTGCAAGGCAGGTCCTATACGACCCTGGAAAACCTGGCAGCGCAGCTTAAGACAGAGGTGAAGCTGTCGCCTGTCTCCAGGGCGGCCCAGCCAGGCGAGCCACTGCGACAGGTGAAGGGGACGTTGCCTGCCTTCTGATCGCTAGCCGACGCCTGTCGGCTGAAGCACCACTCACTGTCAACTTTTCACGTTTATTCCTGCCCGGCCCAAGTGCCGGGCAGCCCTTGACTGTTCCTTAAAAAGGCAACCTGACCATGCTATTGGAGTCTCCTTATCAACACGCTGCACGCTATGCAGAAACGGGTATTCACTTTGACTTGATCAAGCGTGCACTCCCCGCTTGGCTCAGCTCGACAACGCTGGCCCGCGTTCGCGCGGTGCAGGCCGCGAGCCCCTGGGTCTACACACGAATCACGTCTATCGACAGGCCCCTGAACACGGCTTCGACAGAGGCCATGGCCGAGCATTGGACAGCCCGGAACACGGTGGACGAAACATTCAAATACGTAAAAGACGTTTATACATTCGCTGAACCCCTGCTCAAAAAAGCCTTACGTGAATACGGCAACATTGATGTAAAAAACACCTTTATTCGTCTTTATGCCCCCGCTAAAAACAGCTGGTGGGCCATTGGCATACGCAAAGGCGTGACCAGCCGGACCGTATCGTTACTGGACGCAGCCCTGCATAATTTTTCTGCCGGCGAGCAATTTGCCGACTTTGCGTTCTTGTCCAGGGCGGACGCTCAAGGCCAGCAGAACATTCTCCAGCTCACCTCGCGAACCACTGGCCAGGCCTTGACCGCACTGGGCTTCAAAAACCTGTGCCGCAGCCTGAATATCGGCCTGCAATACCAGACGCGACTATTGAAAGTTTTGGGGTTCAACAATCAGGTGCAGGCCGATAAATTACGCCGCAAGGTGATTGCCTGCGATAAGGCGGCGCTGAAAAACGCCGCCTGTATCGCCCTGTCGCAAGGGCATATCCAAGACGATGCCCGGCAATTGCTCTTGGATATCGCCGAGGGCAAGCCGGCCCCGGCCCTGGGTGGCATTGCGGTGCAGTACTACAACCTGAGCCTGCTGGATGCCCAACTGAGCGGTATTGTGCTGATTGCCGCGCCACAAGGCAGCGACAAACACATCGAGCGCTTGCTGGCCTTCATCCCCGAAGACCCCGAGCACCCGTTGAAGGAGTACGCCTCGCCGGTCGAGTTCATGAACGAACTGACACGCCAACTGCGCGACAGCACCGCGACCCTCGATGAAAAGGGCCAGGCACTTTCCAAAGCCACCTACCGGCAATTCTTCAGTCAATTTGTGGACCATAAACAACGCGGATATTTTTTCGCCGAGCTGCAAAACCGCCTGTTCAAGGTGCAATGGCATCAGAAGAAACGCACCGACAGCGGCCCCAGCTGGCAAACCATCCCGGTTGACACGCCGCAGTTGCATTTCAGCGTGCAAAACATCTTTGACGATTACCAGAACCGCCCTCCGGCCGGCCATTCCGAACCCGATACGCTGTGGCATTACCTGTACCGGGTCAAACTCAACAAGATCGTCAACGATACCCGGGAAATTGCCATCACCACCGCCTATGCAGACCTGATGGCCCGCTGGGCCTGGTGGGACAACCTGGGCAAGATGCTCTCGGACATCCTTAATGCCGCGCTACTGGTGGTCACGCCATTCGTACCGTTCCTGGGGGAGTTGATGCTCGCCTACACCGCCTACCAGGTGGCCAACGAGGTATTCGAAGGCATCGTTGACTGGGCACAGGGTGACGGGCTGCAAGCGATTGCTCATGCCATGGAGGTGGCGCAGGCGGTGGTGCAACTGGGGGTTTGGGCGGCGGCCGGCACGGTAGGCCAGACGCTTGCACTCACGCCGTCGCCCTTCGTCGAAGGGTTGCACCCGGTGGAACTGGCCGGCGGCGAAAAACGCTTGTGGAACCCGGACCTTTCGCCGTACCAGCAGAGCATCAGCCTGCCCAAAGGCACCCTGCCTGACGCACAAGGCTTATATCAGCATGCTCAAAAACACTGGCTGGCACACGCAGACAACCACTATCAGATCGAACGCGACCCACACCTGCCTCACCAGCGCATCGTGCATCCCCGCCGGCCACACGCCTATCAACCGAAGATACGCTTCAATGGCAGCGGTGCCTGGGTGCATGAAGGTGAACAACCCCGCAGTTGGGACGATCACACGCTGATGCGCCGGATCAGTCCTGCCACCCAGGCGCTGAGTACCGAGCAGCTCGAACAGATCCGGGTCATCAGTGGCAGCGAGCCGGACCATCTGCGCCACATGTACGTGCGCAACCGCCCCTCCGCACCGCTGTTGGCCGACAGCCTTGAACGCTTTCAAGCAGGCCGGTTTGCCGAAGAGTCAGCCCGCAGGATGCGCACAGGCCAAACGCTCGAGCCATATACCTATTGGTTCGAACAGGCCGTCACAGAGCTTCCCGGCTGGCCGCCAGACAAAGCCCTGGAGGTGTTTCACAACAGCGACCTGAGCGGCGAGTCGCGTAAATACGGGAATGCCGACGCCGCGTCGGCGGATACCTTGACCATCAGCCTGGCCGACGTGATGGCTGCCAGGCTGCCGGAGCGCGTGCTGGGTTTTTTCGACGAACAACAGATCACTGCGTTACTGGGCGACAGCTTGCCCCCGGCCGAACAGGTGCAGGCGTTGCGCAATCGACTGGCGGACTACGTCGACGGCTTTGGCGGTCATATCGCCAACAGCCATTATCAATTGGGCCAAGTCAGCAGCGACCCGCACGTGGCCCTGCTGCGCCAGAGCGCTCCCGAGCTGCCAGTGAGCTGTGCCAACGCCCTGCTCAGGCAGGCCTGGCCAGAAGAGTCCACGGTGATGACGCACGAGCAGCGCCTGCCCTTGCGTCTCAAAAGCCTGGCACGCGAGCTGGACGTCGACAGCCAGGCCTGCCGCGCTGTCGAAGGGCTCTACCCGCAACATCAACCTTCGGTGCAAAGCGAACGGTTGGTGCTCAACACCTTGCGTCTGCACAGCGATGCGTTCGGCAACCTGAAAGTCGACCTGCGCGACGGCAGCCCCGGCGGCCCTTTGCGCTGCAGCGTCGGCGATGCCAATGCGCCCCAGACCCGCACCCTGGTGCGCAGCACAGACGGGCACTATGCGGTGTTCGACGCCGATGCCAAGCCGCTGACCGCTGCCGCCACGCTGTACGAGTCCCTGCTCTGGACCCTGGCACAGGACCCGCAACGCGCGCCTCTCTTCGCCGTCGGCGAAGGTGAGCAACTGCGCCAATGGGTGATCGAACGCAATCAGACGCCCGCCGAGCGGCGCCTGGCCCTGGCCGACCCCACCGTGAGCAGGCGACCTGCGCCCGAGACCGAAGTGCTGCTGGGCGGCGGTGCCTCGTGCAAAATGTCCCGCGTCGACAGCTATGACATGCAGCCCAAAACCATTGAAGAGCGCATCAAGCTGTTACTTCCCGCAATGAGCAAAGACAGCGTTCGACGCCTGTCTATCACGCTGGGCACAGCCGAAGGCGAGCAAACGCTGACGCAGATGGAATCGCAAAAACAGCAGCTGTTCCATCAGCTCGATACCTATATAAAAAGTCCGACGCGCTGGGAAAGCACCCTGCTGGAGGCGCAAGTGCGCAAGCGTCGAGCGGAAGTCGCGACCCGCCTCTATGACGGCTGGAGCAACGGCCTGACGGTGCATCTGGACGACAGCTTCGAACACCGTGGCGGTATCGCCCTGGACTTGTTCAATACCCCTCTACCCGACGAACTGCCCACCCTCAATGTGCCACTGAACCACATCAGCGACCTGGACCTGCGCGGTTGTGAATTTTCCGATAGCCATGCCGCCTTTCTCGACAATTTCCCGCATCTGCGCGACCTCGACCTGAGTCGCAACACACTCACCAGGCTGCCTGAGACCCTCGGCAAGCTCAAACGCCTGCGCCGTTTGTACCTGGAAGGAAATGCCATCGTGCTGGATGAGGCGGCCATGTCGACACTCGCCCGGCTCAAGCGCCTCAAACAGCTTGAAATGGCCGGTAACCCGCTGGGGCAGGCACCGGACATCCGCCAGATGCCGGCCCTGACCCTGCTGAACCTGCGCGATACACAGATACACGACTGGCCCGCCGGGCTCATCGGCCAATCCCGCGCGCGCGGATTCCAACTGGACCTGAGCGAGAACCCGATCACCCGGTTGCCCCATGTCGCCCCAGGCTCGGATGATGCCGACATCATCGCCCGCACACGGCTGGACCAAAGCAGGCTCACCTCGGACTTTCAGGACTTGCTCGCCGAATACCGCGAGTCAGTGGGGCTGGACGCGCTGCGCACCTATGCACCCAAAGGCCAGAGCGAACCCTGGCTGACCTGCATCAAGCCGGCAGAGCGCGAGCGCCATCGGCAACTGTGGGAGGAGATTGAAAAGGAACCGGGCTCCCAGGGCCTGTTTGAAGTGATCGGATCGCTTGAGGAACCCGATGAGTTTCAAGCCGAGGAGGACCGCCTGGCCTACCAGAGCAATCGGCCGGAATTGAGCCAGCGGGTGTGGCGCCTGCTGCGGGCGGTCGAAACCGACAGCGACCTGCGCGAACGCGTGTTCAAGGATACCCGCTACCCCGGACTGTGCCCCGACGCGGGCGCGTTGATCTTTCAGAAGCTGGGGGTCGAAGTGCTTGCCAGTGAAGCCCATCGCACCAGCACATCACCAGAGGAACTTGAAGCCAGGCTGGTGGTGCTGGCCCGCGGCGCCGCGCGCGACGCGTATATGGGCAAAGCCATCGGCGAAGATATCGCCCACCGCCTCAAACCCAAAGACCAGGGCGGGCTGGGGCAACGGCTATGGTCGCAAGTCATCGACGGCGAGCATGGCGAGGTCGACGAAGCGGGCATTCATCTGGCCTATCGCAGCAGCCTGGCGGACCGACTGGACCTGCCCTGGCTCTCGTCGCATATGACTTACCGCACACTGGCTGACGTGACCCCCGCACAGATCGACAAGGTCGCCGCGGCGGTCGAAAGGCTCGAAGAAGGTGACGGCCTGGTCAATCAGATGCTGCTGGACAAAGGTTGGGAGCGTTACCTTGAGCAGCACCACCCCACCGCCAAATGGAACAATGACACCGCCTTTGACCGCAAGTACCTCCAGCTCGATGAACTACAGGCGCTGCAAGCGCAATACGCTCAGTCGCAGGACCTGCCGCAGACCGATCGGCAAGCCCTGCAGACGAAACTGCGCGACCTGGCGCAGGCCCTGGAACTGGATGAAGCCGGCGTATTATCCGGCAACCCGATGAGTGCGGCGCAGTACGATACAACCCTGAACGAGCTGGGATACCGTCACAATCAGTGGCTGCGAGACCTGACCCGCGAAGCGCTGAACCGGGCAGGCCCACGCAAGAACCGCGCTTGATGGAACCGAACGGTCAGGGTGCCAGAAAATCAAACATCAGGTGCACCGTGCCGTAGTAGGCCCCGCCCTGGTAGCCCCCCTCGGGCTCGATTGGAGCAATCTCCAGCTCGACGCGCCGGCCCATGCCCGCCTCGTCGGCGCTGAGTACCCGGGTCGAGTCCAGGGTCAGGGGCACCCGGTTGAACAGCACGCGCAAATCAATACGGTCGCGGCCGCTCACCAGATAGGGCGTGTCCCCCAGGCGCGCGGCCACGCCGCCATTGAGGTTCTTCACGTCGAAGTTCTTGCGCAGGCGCCCGAGCCTGGAGGTGGCCAGGTCCCATGCCAGCACCTGGTCCTGCCCCATCCAGTCGGGTTCGGAGGGCAACACGTAGGCCTCATGAACAGGGATAGTCACCGACACCTCAAAACTGTGGCGCTCCTGAAACGCCTGTGCCTGCCCGCCGATGGACAACGTTGCGATCAACGCCGCCCATACCGTCAGTTGCTTGAACATTGTCATCACCCGTTGCTGTTGACCGTCATCGGTTTTTTGTCGCGGCCTTCAATCATCTGGAAGCGGTACTCACGGCCGGGTTTCTTCTCCAGCATCCACTGACGGCCCGGCAGGATGTGGTGCTTGGTGGTGGCTTCGCAGTCGGTTTTTTGCGTCACCGAACAGTCCCGGAATTCGTCGAGCACCACCACACTGTTTCCGGCATTGCGCAGGGTGTACTGGCTGGCTGTCTCGACAACCTTCGTATCGAAGCGGGTGTCCTTGGGTCGCACGAAAAACACGGTGCCGTAGCCGGCCATGATGTTGACCCCGGCCGCCAAGTCCTTTCTGTACGCGTCACGCTCGACGTCGGTGACGGCAAAGTCGTCGTCCTTTTCCGGTATTACCGGGATGAAGCGCACCCGGAAGTAACGCTCTTTGTCGCGCTGGCCCATGTACAGCAGACGGGTGCCCTGGCGCCCGCCCGCCGGGACGATCAGCCGCGCCGGGCTGGCCATCAGACCGTCGCGGCTGGTGGCGCCACCCTTGTCGTCGGTCAGGGAGGCGACCGGGACTTCCCTGGACGTGCCGTCGGCGCTGTAGACGATCTCCAGCACATTGACCTTGATAAAGGCGGTGCTGGTGCCCCCATTGAACACTCGCTTGAGATAAGAACTGCGGTCGCCTTCCAGGTAGTCGTACACCACGCCGACATTGATCGCCGGCCCGGCCTGCGCCGCCCACGACATGAGCAACAGCCCAGCCCCTAACACTGCATGTTTCATGTTTGCTTACGCCTCATTGATTGAACGCGGCTCACCGCCCGCTGCGGGAGCCGATATGCGGGTAATGCCCGCTAGACTTCCGAATCCCAGATCACCGTGGCCACGCCGGAATAGGTACTGCCGGGCTTTTTGAGCATGTCGGCGACGTCATCCCTGGCCACTTCGAAATGCAACTTGCCCTCGCGGTTGTTCAAGTATTGCGTTGGCTGGAACAGTTCGGTGCCCACGCCGTCGAGGCGCAGGGGCAGCTTGTTGACGCCTTGGTCGTGCTGGTCACGCAAGCCATAGGGCAGGCTCACGGCCACTTGCAGCGGCACTTCGTCACCGTCGCTGTTGCGCAGGCCGCAGGTGTTGCCGATGACCAGGCCACACTCAAGGGTCATCTTGAAACGTGAGCTGGCGGAAATCGCAAAGGTCTGGTCGCGCCACAATCGCGACGGGCGCCGCCCCTGGTTGAGCCAGGCTTGCCAGCCGCCCTCGGGGAGCAGCTCGACGCGATTGGCGCCGGCCGGCAGGTCGACCTTGAGCACGTGTTCCACCGACAGGATGAAATTGAAGGTCAGGGCCGTTTCGTCGGGGATCATGGCGTTGCCGAAATCCATATCACCGCCCGGCCCCATGGTGTAGGTGATGGAGCCTTCATAGGTACCGGCGTCCATGCCCAACGGGTTTGGCGTCTTGAGTTCATAACCGTACTCAAGCGAGCTGTAGCTCAACCGCGGAATCTCCACACCGTTGGTGACGCTGCAGGCGCCGGCGTTCTCCGGGACGATCCAGAAAAACAACGCGAACGCGGCTCCTGCCGCAATGTAATTGATCGGCATACACGGTGCGGGCGCCCCTCGCCAATAAGTGCTCCAACCCACACCTGGCGTCGCCCAGCCGGACACGCCCGGAGGGTAGGAAACATTCCACCGGCCACCGATACCGGCAATACGCATCTGCACCGTCTCCGTGCGACCGGTAACGGCGTGTTTCACTTGCAGGTCGCGAAAGGCCGACGGCACCTTGAAATAAGCACTCTGGCGTGGATCCTCGGGGAACGCCGGTATTGGCCCATTGGAATAGGCCCGGAACGCAGTGTTACGAATACTGAAGGTATTGACCGCCTCGCACTTGGCTGGAACGTGCCAGGGACATAAGCCACTTTGCGGCGTGGTGTTGACGAATTTGTTGTTCGTCGGGTTGGCCGGATCGGGGCGAAACACCGCCGTGATCTGCTCGACAATAGCCAGCGCCGGCAGGCTGTAAGCGCCTAGAGCCAGCGCTAACGCACACAGGCCCAGGCGTTTTTTGGTTGCGGTAATCAAGGTCATGAACTCCAGTTTCAACCGCCGTCAACCGGCGGTTTCGGCGTGATAGGTCGCTTCGGCCAAGGTGTCCGGCGTGCAGCGCAAGTCACCAATCATCAACACGTCGTTTTCGTTCGGCGCATTGCTTGGGTCCAAACGAAACTGGCAAAGCAGCTGGTTTTGGTAGCGCACTTGCAAGGTGGGCGCGCTGGAACTCATTTCCATCGAGAAAAATCCGTCCACCTCGCTGACCCCACGGCTGGCGTGATTGATCACGTGATGCCCCTTGAGCGGTGTACCGCGTTCGTCCAGCAACCGGCCAAGCACAGTGACGGTTTTCATCACGGTAATCTTTCGATAGTCCACACCGCCCTTGTTCAGGTGATAGCTGGCGCGGGTTGGTTGAATATTGGCCGCCGGCGGGTGGTTGCCTTCAAAGTCGAAACTCACGCTGCTGCTCTTGTAGGCCGAGACCGGCACGTAGTTGCGCCCCGGCCGCAGGATCGCACCGCCACCACCGAGGTCGTCGGCGCGCAGTTCGATTGCGTCAAGGTCGGTTTCAACGTCGATGATCATCCCCGCACCGTTACCCTGGTACTGGCTGCTCAGCAACATCTTGCCGGCACCGGCAACGAAGGTGCTGTTGAGGTTCAAGCCACCACTGAGGTCACCGTTGAAGGAGCTGCGCTGCACAAAGCCGTCACCGCTGACCGCGCTGGTATTGAAGCTGGCCATGCCCGACAGGCCAACGCCGTAGGTATCGGTGATGGCGGTCGCGGAGACGCTTTGCAGCATGTGGTCGGTGAGGTCCTGGCGCACCGTCACCGAGGCATTGTTGTCGCGCCCGCCGTCTCGGGCCGTGCGGGTGCCGATGCTGCCGGAAATCTGCCGGCCTTCAGTGCCCAGGTTGACACTCACGCTCACATCCACGCCACGATTGCGCGCGTCGTTGGTGCCGGCGCTGCCGGGCCGGTCGAACACCGAGAATCGCCAGTTGGCGTCGCTGCCGAACAGGTTGTCGTGGCGACTCCAGCCCAGGTCCAGCCCGGCCCCCTCGATATTGCCCTCACTGTGGGACAGGCGCATGTTCAGGGTGTTTTTCGCGTCGAGCCGGTGGTTGACCGACAACGCGGTGTTGCTGGCCTCGCCCACGAAGGTATTGCGGCGCAGGCGCGTACCATCCGGTAGGGTTTCGTACGTGTCACGGGTGTCCAGCCAGCTGCGGTTATGGCTGAACACCAGGTTGGTCGAGCCCAGGGTGTAGAGCCCTTGCAGGTCCAGGCCGGTGCCATGTTCCTGGGTCTGGTACAGGTTGGCATAGACGCTGGTGTTGTTGGCCACCGTCCAGTCCATCGACCCGCCGTATTGCAGCTGCTCGCGCACCTGGCGGGCCGACAGGCCGAGGATCACGCGCGGGTGCACCAGGTAATTGAGCGACGCTCCGGCCGTCACCGCGCCCGAGGCCTGCTCATCCCAGTTGCTGAGGAGCTTGGTCTCGCGTCCGGCAAATACGTTGTAGCGCCAGCGGTCTTCGGCGTTGCGCCAGTTGCTGGGTTTGTACACCAGTTCCTGGGTGGTGCTGGTCGTCAGGCCGTCCTCCACCAGGCGCACTTCAACCTCATAGATGCCGCCGGGCAGTGGCCGGGTATCCAGGGTTTGCAGCCCGGCCGCCACGGCCTGGGTGTTGATCAACAAGCCGTTGCGGTAGATCTCAACCGCTGCCTGGCGGTTGGCGGTTACGTAGATCGGATACACGCTGGGTTTGGAGTTGTTGATGGCCAGGCTGTCGGAACTGCCATACATCAGGCCCACCGCCGTATCGGGGCTGGCACCGAAGCTGCGCAGTTGACGGGTCAGGCCATCGGAATTGGGGGTGAAGTGGCCGAGGCGGAAAAACTGCCCTTCCAGTTCACGCTGGGTATACAGCTCATGGATCGCATGGCGTACTTGTTCCTCATCGCCACTTTGCCGCGCCAGTTGCAGGTTGAGCACCTGGCTCCAGTTGCCGAGGCTTGAACTGGCTTGCAAGCCGTAGCGTCCGCCCAGGCTGTCTTCCTGGCTGCCGTTGAGGTTGAGCTGGTTGTTGATGATCAACCCGAGGCTGCCGCCTTGCGGCTGGTCGTAGAAGCGCGGGGTGTCATCACTGCGTTCGACGTCCTGGGTGAGGATCGCGAGCTGGGAGTTTTCCAGGTTGTAGAACGCCGAGATCATCTTCTCCGGGCAGGTCTGGGTGCAGGCGCCCAATGCCACGCCGTTCTCCAGCAGCGCCTGCCAGGTATCACGGGTGGCGGCCGGGACTTTGCTGTCGCCGGTATCGGTAAATTCGAGCAGGGTCACACGGTCATCCCGCGACAAGACGATCAGCGCCTCGCCCAGCAGTTGCCGATCGAGATCCACGCGCACCGCCAGCGGCACGTCGAAAAAGTGATCGCTGAACCCCGCGGGCAGGCCTTGGGCCTGGGCGATCAAACTGCCGGGGGTTGCAGCGCCGGAAGCAGCAGGTGCCGCCAACGCACTCGTACACATCAGCAGCACAAGCGCAGCCGCGATAGGCGTCATCGGAAACATGAACGGATACCCTGAATGCCAAGAGAGAAAAAATCAGGTCGGCGGACAGAGAAGGAAATCAGCCGACCTGCAAGCAAATGCCCGTGGTCAACGGGCATGCATTGGCATCAAAGCGTCGGCAATACGGCGTCGAATACCACCGGCATCACTGCGGTGTAGGAGCCGCGTTGAGTGGCGGTAGGCTTGGCCGCGACGATGCGCATTTCGGCGCCCACGCCTGGGGTGGAGTCGGCTTCGTTGACCACTTCCTGAGGCGTGCCGGTCAGGGTGACGCCGTTGAGGCTGGTGGTGAGCGCGATGTTCTGCGCAGCGTCACCATTGAACAGTACAGCCGGGCCGCCTTCGATGTAGGCGTGTACCGAACCGTTGGTGTTCTTGATGTCGTAGATCGCGCTCAGGGGCGCCAGCTCGCCGCTGACCAGGTTATAGGTCATGGTTTCATCACGACCCCAGTTCGGGTCACGCGGTTGTGCGTGGAAAACGGTGGTCGGGATAGTCGCCTTGATGTTGACGGTATGGCTGGCTTCTCCGGCAGCAAAGGCTGTTACCGAGGAAGACAGGGCCAGAATAGCCAGAGGGGCAGCAACAGCAAACTTTTTGAACATGGAGTCAATACCTGTAGTTGGAAAACTTATTGATTTTTTCGTCGCCAAGAGCATCCTCGAACAACGAACAACCGCGCCGGTTAGTTGCACCGTACGCTGCCAGGCAATAATCGACCCAAACTAAAAGCAGGTATGCAGGCGCATTCCAATATACGCGTAGCCCTTGTAAACAGGCGCCGCGTGAAAAAGATGGCATTTTGCCAAAACTTTAAAAGTGTCCGTAGGAATTGAACTACATGCGCATAATACAGAGTGCGTTAATCCTCGAACGAACGTGCACTACACAAATAACTAAATGTCAGATACTCAGGTGTATCGGCGCATATTCGAGCACCAACTCTAATTAAAGTTATAACTCTAATTTGATTATCCTCCAAGCAGCTTTCAACTAAAGGCCGTTGCAGGCCGTGCGCCAACCTGGCCCTGACCGCTGGTCGGCAGAGGCTGGCGCACGCCACAAGATATATCTTAAGTTATATCTAACAGAGGAGGACCATCATGAAGCCTGAACATCGCGGTGACTTTGAAAAACGCGGCGGTCGCGGCCCACGGGTTTTCGCCCCAGGCGACCTGAAGCTGTTGCTGCTGGCGCTGATCGCCGAGCAACCCTGCCATGGCTACGACCTGATCCGCCGCATCGAAAACCTCTTCGACGGTGCGTACAGCCCCAGTCCCGGCGTGATCTATCCCACCCTGACCTTCCTCGAAGAGAGCGAGTTGATCAGCGGTGACGCCCAGGGCGGGAAAAAACACTACACAATCACCGACGCCGGTCGTCTCTTTCTTAACGAGCAAGCCGTTGCCCTGGACGGCGTGCGCATGCGCATCGACGTCAGCAAACGCTCGCTGCGCGGCCACGACCGCCCACCGGAAATTCACGAGGCGGTGCACAACCTGCGCCATGCCCTGCATTCGCACCACGGGCGCTGGAGCCCGGAAGAAATCGTTCGTGTCGCGGCGCTGCTCAATCGCACCGCTCAAGCCATTGCCGACGGGAGAGATCAATGAACACACACACCATCCATCGCGTCACCCACGAGATCAAACGCCGCCGCCTGCAGGTACTGCGAGTAGTGGATATCACCCCACGCATGCGCCGCATTACGCTGGGTGGGCCGGAACTGGCAGGGTTTGTCAGCCTGGGCAGTGATGATCACATCAAGCTGCTGTTCCCGCAGAACGCCGCCGAGCAAGCCGCGCTGGAAAGCCCGACCTTCAGCATCAAGGGCGACGGCCCGCAACCTGCAATGCGCGATTACACGCCACGGCGTTTCGACCTGGGCATTGGCGAACTGGATATCGACTTCGTGCTGCACGGCGACGGCCCGGCGTCGACCTGGGCCGAGCAGGCGCAAGTCGGCCAGCACCTGCATATCGGTGGGCCACGGGGCTCGATGATCGTGCCGGATATCTTCGACAGCTACCTGCTGATCGGCGATGAAACCGCCCTGCCCGCCATTGGGCGACGCCTGGAAGAATTACCCGCCGGGCGCAAGGTGCTGGCGGTGATTGAAATTGCCGATGCCGCCGAGCAACAGACACTGGAAAGTGCGGCGGATGTTGAAATCATTTGGGTGCTGCGTGGCCAGGACGACCTGCTCGACGTGGTACGCAACCTGACGCTGCCCGGCGGCACGCTGTACAGCTTTGTCGCGACCGAAACCAAGGTGTCGCGCCAGGTGCGGCGGGTATTGCTGGAGACGCACAAGGTCAACGAGGAATACCTCAAGGCCGTGGGCTACTGGCGCGCGGAAGGCAGCGACGAAGATTAACCTGTGGGAGGCGGCTTGCCCTGATGCCAGTCAGTTAAGCGTACACCGCCCTCTGTAGGAGCGAGCTTGCTCGCGAAAAACGTCAACGATAACGCGTACTTTCTGAATGAGCGCGGTGCCTGTGACTGTTTCGCGAGCAAGCTCGCTCCTACAGACATTGATCGTGCCCACTTTAAATCGAGCGTGGTTTGAGGCGTTTATCCAGCCCCACTAACGCCAGCGCAATGACGATGAACCCCAGCAAAATCCCCCCGGCATTCACGAACACCTGTGGATAACCCAGGCTGTCCACGTCCATGAACGGGTACTGATACTGCCCAAGCAAATGCCCGCGCAGCAGCACATAACCAAAATACGCCACGGGGTAAATCACCCACCCGGCGATGTGCTTGAGCTGCAAGGTGCCTTTGGGCACGCAGCGCCACCAGTAGATCAGAAACAGCAGCGGCATCACGTCATGCAGCAATTCATCGGCGATGAACTGAAAGCCTTCGGGGCTCCATAAATGCCGTAGCAGCAGGTTGTAGGCCAGGCTCACCACCACGATGCTGGTGGCAATCGCGCCGCAGATGCCGGGCTTGAGGAAGAACCGTCTGGCGGCGGATTCGCGGGTGACCAGCGCGTAGCTCAGCACCACGACCACCAGCGTATTGGTCAGCACCGTGAAGAAACTGAAGAAGCTGATCAACCCGCCCAGCAGGCTCGCGCCGCTGGACCAGCGCGAATACAAAATCAGGTATTGCTGGATCGCCAGTCCCACCCAACCGGCGAGCGCGGCCGCTGCGACATAACGCTTCATGGGCTCAGTCCAACGGGCGTTTGGTGCGCATCAGCTTGACGTACAACCCTTCGACTTTTTCACGGGCCCAAGGGGTCTTGCGCAGGAAGGTCAGGCTCGACTTGATGCTGGGATCGCTCTTGAAGCAGCGGATATCAATACGCTCGGCCAGGCCGCTCCATTCGTAATGCGCCACCAGCGTGGTGAGGACATGTTGCAGGGTCACGCCGTGGAGTGGGTCGTTGCTTGTCGCGGTCATGCCGGGCCTTTTGCAGGAGAGGAAACACAGCCGCGCACCTTAGCCGACGGGGCGTATCGGTGGAAGCACTGCATTGAATATAGCCGCTTGGCAAAAGTTCCCCTTCGCAGCCTAAAAAGAGATGTTATATTGTAACATCTCTTATCAAAATCCTGCCAAGGAATGTCCGATGTCCGTCTCCTGTTTCTGGCGTTTGTCCCCGCTCGCCGCCGCCCTGCTGATCTGCTCCGAAGGCCACGCCCTGGAGCTGCAACCGCAAATCATCACCGCCAATCCCCTGGGCAACGAACAGCTCGCCTCGCCCACCACCGTACTGGAAGGCGATGAGCTGACCCTGCAGCAAAAAGGCAGCCTTGGCGAAACCCTGAACAAGCAGCCGGGGGTGTCGTCTTCCTACTTTGGCCCGGGCGCCAGCCGGCCGATCATTCGTGGCCAGGACGGTGACCGGATTCGCCTCCTGCGCAATGGCGTCGGTGCGCTGGATGCATCGTCGCTGTCCTATGACCATGCCGTGCCGCTGGACCCGATCAACGTCGAACGCATTGAAATCGTGCGCGGCCCGGCGGCCTTGCTGTACGGCGGCAGCGCCATCGGCGGCGTGGTCAATACCTTTGACAACCGCATCCCCACCGCCGCCATCGAAGGCATCCACGGTGCCGGTGAACTGCGCTACGGCGGCGCCGACACCACCCGCAGCAGCGCGGGCAAGCTGGAGGCCGGCGACGGCACCTTCGCCTTGCACCTGGACGCCAACGCGCGGGAATTCAACGACCTGAAAATCCCGGGCTCTGCGCGTAGCCGCCATGCCCCCGACACCGAGGATGGCCCCGGCAAGAACGGCCGCCTGGGCAACAGCGACGGGCGCCAGGATGGCGGTGCCGTAGGCGGTTCCTACACCTGGGATGACGGCTACGCGGGGCTGTCCTACAGCAACTACGACAGTAACTACGGCTCCCCGGCCGAGCAGGATGTGCGCATCCGCATGCAGCAGGAGCACTACGCCTTCGCATCCGAGATCCGTAACCTGCAAGGGCCGTTCACCTCGGTGAAACTCGACGCGGGCTATACCGACTACGAACACCGCGAAATCGAAGGTGGCGAAACCGGTACAACCTTCAAGAACAAAGGCTATGAAGCCCGCGTTGAAGCCCGTCACCAGCCTGTCGGCCCATTCGATGGCGTGGTCGGCGCCCAGGTGACCCGCAACGAGTTCTCGGCCCTGGGCGAAGAAGCCTTCGTGCCCCAGACCGACACCAACGCCGGTGCACTGTTTATCCTTGAAGAGATGCAAGCCAGCGAACGCCTGAAGCTCAGCCTCGGCGGGCGCCTGGAACACACCAGCGTCGACCCGGATGCCAAGGGCAACGCGCGCTTCGCCAATGCCGACAAGGCCAGTGACTTCACCGCAGGCAGCCTGTCCTCCGGCGCGGTTTACAGCCTGACGCCGATCTGGTCACTGGCTGCAACGTTGGGCTACACCGAGCGTGCGCCCACGTTCTACGAGCTGTACGCCAATGGTGCCCACGTCGCCACCGGCACCTACGAATTGGGCGATGCCAACCTGTCCAAGGAAAAAGCCGTGTCCAGCGACCTGGCCCTGCGCTTCGACAACGGCACCCATAAAGGCAGCTTCGGCGTGTTCTACAGCCGCTTCTCCAATTACATCGGCCTGCTCGGCACTGGCCGTACGTTGAACGACGAAGGTGAAGAGGACGCCGGCGGTATTCCCGAGTACAGCTATTCCGGCGTACGCGCGCGTTTCGCCGGTTTCGAAGCCCAGGATCACTGGAAACTCGGCGAAGGCGCCTACGGCAAGTTCGCCCTGGAGCTGTCGGGCGACTACACCCGCGCGACCAACCTGGACACGGGCGAAGCCCTGCCGCGCATTGCGCCGCTGCGCTTGAACAGCGGGTTGCTCTGGGAACTGGACCGTTGGCAGGCGCGTATCGATGTGGAACACGCTGCCGGCCAGGGGCGCGTGCCGAGCAATGAAAGCGGCACCGATGGCTATACCACCCTCGGCGCAAGCGCGGGTTACCACTTCAACGTCGGCAGCAGCCAGTGGCTGGCGTTCGTCAACGGTGAAAACCTGACCAACCAGACGGTGCGCTATGCCAGCTCGATCCTGCGCGACATCGCGCCGGCACCGGGGCGCAGTGTGCAGTTCGGCATCCGCACCACCTTCTAACCCACACCACAAATCCCCCTGTAGGAGCGAGCTTGCTCGCGAAAACCGTCAACGATAACGCGTGCTTCCTGAACACACGCGGCGCCAGTGGGTTTTTCGCGAGCAAGCTCGCTCCTACAAAGGCTATTCAGGCAGCGACTATCTGTCACTGTTACCAAATCTGAAATGATGCATCTTGCGATTCACCCTTTCTCAAAATGCCCCGCCGCATTATCCTTCGCAACAATCTGAAACGCCTCACCTCCCGGTCGACCCATTTTGCCGAATCTCCCTGTACGCAAAGACAGCGCTGTCTGAAATAGACCTGCGCATGGGGTGTTATTGCTTGCCTGTGGATAACCCGATTATCCACAGAAAAAACCAAAAAAAACGATGAACCAAGCCCGTGCCGAATCGTCATCTACAGTGAGTGAAGCACGGGGTTACATAATTCCAACGTAACGGAGAAACACACTATGAGCACTGATGGTGCCTCAAGCCCAAGCCGCCTGCTGCCCAGGTTGCTGGGCGTCTTGCTGCTGATCATGGGGCTGGCCTTGCTGGCCGGTGGGGTCAAGCTGAGCATGCTCGGCGGCTCGCTGTATTACCTGCTGGCCGGTATCGGCATCGCCCTGACCGGCGTATTGCTGCTGGCCACCCGCCGTGCTGCGCTGGGCCTGTACGCATTGGTGCTGTTCGCCAGCACCGTGTGGGCACTGTGGGAAGTGGGCCTTGACTGGTGGCAACTGGTGCCGCGCCTGGCCCTGCTGTTCGCCCTGGGCATCGTCATGTTGCTGCCGTGGTTTCGCCGTCCGTTGCTGCGTGGTCAGGCCGCGCCGCTGGGCACGGGCGCGCTGAGCGTAGCCGTGGTGCTGGCGGGCGCTACCGCTCTGGCCAGCCAGTTCACTAATCCAGGTGAAATGGTCAAGACCGGCCAACTCGACCGCGACGCGGTGCCTGGTATGGCCAGCGCTGCGCCGACCCAGGCCGACGGTGACTGGAATTCCTATGGCCGCTCGGCCTTCGGTGACCGTTACTCGCCACTGGCGCAGATCACCCCGGAAAACGCGCACAAGCTGGTGCCGGCATGGACCTTCCGTACCGGTGACATTCCCGGCGCGGGCGATCCCGGTGAAACCACCGCGGAAAACACCCCGCTGAAAGTCAACGGCATGCTGTACGTGTGCACCCCGCACAGCCAAGTGATTGCCCTGGACCCGGACACCGGCAAGGAAATCTGGCGTTTCGACCCGAAGATCACCACCCAGGGTGCTGAAAACTTCAAGGGTTGGGCACACATGACTTGCCGTGGCGTGTCGTACCACGACGACGCCGCCTATGCCTCCGAGCAGAGCCCGACCGGCAGCGCCAACCTCGCCGCCGCGCCGAACGCCTGCCCGAAACGCATCTTCGTGCCGACCGCCGACACCCGTCTGATCGCCCTGAACGCCGACACCGGCAAGATGTGCGAAGACTTCGGTGACAAAGGCCAGGTCGACCTGCGTGCTAACATCGGCAGCTTCGCCCCAGGCGGCTACTACTCCACCTCGCCACCGGCCGTGACCAAAAACCTGGTGGTCATCGGCGGTCACGTGACCGACAACGTTTCCACCGACGAGCCAAGCGGCGTGATCCGTGCGTTCGACGTGCACACCGGCAAGCTGGTGTGGAACTGGGACAGCGGCAACCCGGACGACACCACCCCGTTGGCCGAAGGCAAGACCTACACCCGCAACTCGCCGAACATGTGGTCCATGTTCGCCGTGGATGAAAAACTCGGCATGCTCTACCTGCCGATGGGCAACCAGATGCCCGATCAATACGGCGGCGACCGTACTGACGACTCGGAAAAATACGCTGCCGGCCTGACCGCCCTGGACATCGACAGCGGCCATGTGAAGTGGACCTTCCAGTTCACCCATCATGACCTGTGGGACATGGACGTGGGCGGCCAGCCGTCGCTGATCGATATCAAGACTGCTGACGGCGTCAAGCAAGCAGTGATGGCATCGACCAAGCAAGGCAGCATCTACGTGCTGGACCGCGCTACCGGCCAACCGGTCGTACCGATCAATGAAATCCCGGTGCCGCAGGGCGCTGTCGCGGGTGATCGTACATCGCCAACCCAGCCCAAGTCCGACCTGAACTTCATGCCACCGCCCCTCAAGGAGCGTGACATGTGGGGCGTGACGCCGTTCGACCAACTGATCTGCCGGATCGACTTCAAGTCGCTGCGCTACGACGGCCCGTTCACCCCGCCGTCGCTGCAAGGCTCGATCGTGTACCCAGGCAACTTCGGCGTGTTCGACTGGGGCGGCATTTCGGTTGACCCGGTGCGCCAGATCGCCTTCGTGAACCCGAGCTACATGGCGTTCAAATCGAAACTGATCCCGGCTGTCGACATCGCCAAGCAAGGCCCGCGCGTCAGCGAAACCCAAGGCGTACAGCCAAACAAAGGCGCGCCGTACGGCGTGATCCTCGAAGCGCTGCTGTCGCCAATGGGCCTGCCGTGCCAGGCACCCGCGTGGGGTTATTTGGCAGCGGTCGACCTGACCACCCACCAGACCATCTGGATGCACAAGAACGGCACCGTGCGTGACAGCTCGCCGATTCCGATCCCGTTGACCATGGGCGTGCCGAGCCTGGGCGGTACGTTCACCACCGCCGGTGGCGTTGCGTTCCTCAGCGGCACCCTGGACCAGTACCTGCGTGCCTATGACGTGAAAAACGGCAAGCAACTGTGGGAAGGCCGCCTGCCTGCAGGCGCGCAAACCACCCCGATGACCTACACCGGCAAGGACGGCAAGCAATACGTGCTGGTCGTGGCCGGCGGTCATGGCTCCCTGGGCACCAAGCAGGGTGACTACGTGATGGCGTTCAAACTGCCGGAATAAGCAAGACTGGCGGTATTAAAAAGGCGGTTACCTTCAACAGGTAACCGCCTTTTCTTTGCGCCGCTGAAGGCTCGTTCCCTTGCTCCGCGTGGGAATGCATCCCGTGACGCTGCGCGTCAGCCTCGCCGGGCCCGCATGAAATCCCCCCAGCGCCGCACAAGGTAGTTGTGCTCATCCATGACCGAATTCCATACCGCAATATGCCCCATGCGCTGTTCATAGGAGCCGCCGTCGCGCACTTCGCCAATATCGATCAGCGGCAGACCATCGCTTCCCGGCAGTTGCTCTCGCGCAGGCTTGCCCGCGTACCAGTAATCCCACTCCGCACGGTTCAAGTGATCGCGACTGCGCGCCGGATTACCGATGTAATAGCCCTGCCGAGCCATCACCGCCCCGGGCCAGCCCGACAGCCACCAATTCAAGTAAGCATAGGCCGCATCCAGCACCGCGCCCTGGGCATGGCGCGATAATGACAACCCACCAAACCAGGCCCGATAGCCTTCACGTGGCACCGCCAGGCGGTATTTCACCCCGGCGCGGTGCAGGCGCATCAAGGTCGGCGACCACAGGCTCTGGATATCGATGCTGGGGCTGAGCATCAATTGCGCGGCTTCTTCGTCATCGGACCAGAACGCCGCAAAGTGGCCTTCCTTCTGCTTGCGCACCAGGACGTCGGCCAGCAAATCGATCTCTTCGATGCTCATGTTGCCGATGTCCTTGAAGCTGGCCAGCCCTGCCCCCTGCACCGCCAAGGCGGCGTCCAGGGCGCCGATGGCGGCGTCGCTTTGCAAGGCCGTGCGCGCACGCCACGCGGGGTCCAACAGCCAGCCCCAGCTTTCATTGCCGTGGCAAAACCCGTCGGGCATACGCTCGGGACGGTAGGCAAAGCTGTCGGCATTGTGGGTCAGGGGCAGCATGCTGATGCGCTCGGTAACCGTGCTGCCCAGGCTGCCATCGTGCTGCACGAACAACCGCTCGCTGGGCACGCTGCCGCTGCCCAGGCGATCATCGGGCGACAGGCGTCCGCGCTTGGGCAGGTCATTGATCTCGTGCCACAACGCGACGCGCCGGGTGTCGATGGGTTGGATCGCCCGGGCCGGCCACACGAAATCGACATTGTGAAACCACTGGTCGTACAGGTCGTAGCTTTCGGGCTGCATCACCGCGATGCGCTGGGCCTGTTCGACGTCGTGCACCTGATACACCAGGCGGATACCCAGTTCCTGCTCGGCCCGCACGCGCAGGCATTCGAGCAAGGTGACCGACGTGCCGAGGACCCTCAACGTGATCATGCTGCGAACCGCCGCGAGAACACATCGAAGGAGCGGCGCAACAGCGCAGGGTCGAGGCCGCGCAGGATAAACACCAGGCGCGATTGCCGGTCGCTGCCCGGCCACGCAGGCAGATGCACCGGCGCATGCAGGCAGTGCTGCACGCCATGAATGACGATGGGGGTGTTACTGGCGTTCACGTTGAGCAGTCCTTTGACACGAAGGATTCGTTCGCCGTGGCATCTTAACAGCATCGACAACCACACCCCGAAACCGACCCAATCCAAAGGCTGGTCGAAGGTCAGGCTGCACACTTGCGCGGTGCCGTGGCTGGCCGTGGTGGCCTGATGCAACTGCCAGCGGCTGACTTCAATGGCCGGTTCGGCGCTGCGCAGGCCTTCGCCAAGCAGCAGTTGGTCGCCGCTGTGAATGGCATGGGTATCGAGGATCGGCGTGCCGGCATTGAGTGCCCGCAAATGTGCGCGCAGTGCCGTGCAGTCGCCCGCCAGATCGGTCTTGCTCACCAACACACGATCCGCCGCCGCCACCTGGGCCAGCCATTCCGGGTGCAGGCGTTCCTGCAGGACGGCGTGGCTGGCGTCCACCAGGGTAATCACCAGGCCGATGTGCAAACGCCCGCGCAGTTGCACGTCGTTATTCAAGGTGGCGAGGATGGGCGCCGGGTCGGCCAGGCCGGTGGTTTCCAGGATCACCCGCTTGAATGCCGGGATTTCACCGCGCTCGCGACGTTGCAGCAAGGTCAGCAGCGCCTCCTTCAGCTCGCCACGGATCGAGCAGCACACGCAACCGCTGGGCAGCAGCACCGTGTCCGGCGCGATGTCTTCCACCAGCAGATGGTCGATGCCGACGTCGCCGAATTCGTTGATCAGCAACGCGGTGTCGCCCAGGCTTTCATCCTGCAGCAGGCGCTTGAGCAAGGTGGTCTTGCCGCTGCCGAGAAAACCGGTGATGACGTTGAGAGCGATGCTCATTTCTTATACCTCCGCCCCTTGCAGGAGCGAGCTTGCTCGCGATGAACTCATGGACACCGCGCTTATCCAGGATGCACGCGTTATCGTTGACGTTTTTCGCGGGCAAGCCCGCTCCTACAGTGGGTTGCATTCCAAATGGTCGAGCAGTTTGGGATCGAGGGGATCCAACGGACGACCGAGCATGTCCTGGGCCGCCTGCCACAGCTGATCCAGGCCGCTGGCCAGGGCCTGTTTGCCGGTGGCGCCCAACAACAGATAGGACGCGCCCTGGAAGTCTTCGACCTTGAGCCGGAACACCGCCAGCACCTGGTTGATCGCCGCGATCCGGCGCAGGCGTTCGCGGCGGCTGGGCAGCTCGTCGCCCAGGGGGTCGCTCCAGTGCAGGTCTTCGCCGAGCAATCCGCAGAGTCCGCACATGACTACACCCCGCTCATGGCATGACATCGCCGGAATTCGGGCCCAGGGTCTGGCCGACAAACAGGTTGCCGCCGGGCTCGCTGGCCAGCAGCACCGCCGTCGGCGCCACTTCGTCAGCCAGCCCGAAGCGGCCCAGGGGCAGTTCCCTGGCCTTGGCACGCTTCCAGTCATCGCTGATGCCGCTGACCAATGGCGTCTCAATGGGGCCGGGGGCGATGGCGTTGACCAGCACATTGTCCTTGGCGACTTCCAGCGCCAGGGACTTGGTAAAGCCAATCACGCCGGCCTTGGCGGCGGCGTAATGCGTCAGTTCGGCGCCGCCCTTGATCCCCAGTTGCGAGGCGACATTGATGATCCGCCCCCAACGCTGCGCAACCATGTGCGGCAAGGCGCGCTGGCTGGCGACGAAGACGCTGGTGAGGTCGACGCGCAGCATGTCGTTCCACATCGCGATGGACACGTCGACGCAGCGCGCCTGGGTGAGCATGCCTGCGTTGTTGACCAGGATATCGATACCGCCCAAGTGCTCGACGCAACAGTCGACACTGGCCTGGGCGCCTTCGACGGTGCCGACGTCAGCCAGGCATTCGAACACCTCGGCACCGAGGTTGCGGCAGGTGATCGCGGTTTCGGCGAGGCTGGCGGCGTTGCGGTCGGCCAGCACCAGGCGTGCGCCTTCAGCGGCGTAGGCGCGGGCGATAGCGGCACCGATGCCGCTGCCGGCGCCGGTGATCACGGCGCGGCGGTGGGCGAGTTGGTTCATGTAGACGATCTCCCGAATAAACACAGTTCCAATGTGGGAGGGGGCTTGCCCCCGATGGCGATGGCTCAGAAAAACAACTGTGGCTGACCCACCGTCATCGGGGGCAAGCCCCCTCCCACATTTTTGAGCCAGTACAGTCAGTCAGGCCAGCGTACGGTCAGGCCACCATCAATTACGATGCTCTGCCCGGTCAGGTAACTCGATGCATCACTGGTTAAAAACTGCACCAATGAAGCCACTTCATCCGCGCGCCCTACCCGCCCCAGCGGAATCGCACGCGCTGCTTTCGCCAGGCCCTGCGGCCCCAGCGAGTTCTTCGCATCCAGCGACTGCGGCGTCTCGATCAACCCTGGAATTACCGCATTACAGCGTATGCCCTTTGCCGCCAACTCTACCGCCAACGAGCGGCACAACCCCGGCACGCCGGCCTTGGCGGCCGCGTAATGCGAATGCTCTTGCCAGCCATACACGCCTCCGGCAATCGACGAAATCGCCACCAACGCGCCGCCTTCGTGCATGTGCCGCGTCGCAGCGCGAAAGGTGCGCATGACCCCCGTCAGGTCGACATTGAGCATCTCGTCCCACAGCGCATCGGTCATCTCCAGCAACGGCGCGCGACGCAGCAACCCGGCGTTGGCCACGGCGTAATCCAGCCGACCAAAATGCTGCACGCCCTGCGCGGCCAGGGCATCCACCGAGGCGGTATCGCCCACGTCCAACGGCAACATCAGGCATTCGCCGCCGGCGGCCTGCACCAGGCTGACGGTGGCCTGCGGGTCATGGGGGTCCGCCGGGTAGTACCCGCCGACCACCGCCACACCGTGGCGCGCATAGGCCACGGCGAGGGCTTGGCCGATGCCGCTGGCGGCACCGGTAATCAAGGCAACTTTACGGCTCATCATTGACTCCTTACTGAACGGTTTCCGGACGCACATGGCGTGCGGCAAACATCAACAGGCCGGACAAGAAGCACGGCACGGCACCGAACCACAGTGCGGCGGTCTGCCAGTCACTGCCGGCGGACAGCACCTGGGTTGCACCAAAGCCTGCGACCACCGCACCAATCGGGCCCATGGCATGGATGATCGCGCCGCCGGTGGCGCGGATGCTGGTAGGGAAACTCTCGCTGATAAAGAACAGCGCCGCCGAATACGGCCCGATCAGGAAGAACAGGCCCAGGCTGTACAGCCCGACCACCATCGCCATATTGCTCGGGCCGAACAGCATCCCGGCGAACGACAGACCACCGAGCATCCAACCCAGGCCGATCACGTTGCGACGGCCGATCTTGTCGCCCATCCAGCCATGGCTCAAATAGCCGCAATAACCCACCAGGTTCGACAGCACGAGGATGATCAGCGAGTTCTCGAACGAGATGTGGTGCACGCTGACGATCACCGAAGTCCCCAGCACGCTGAACACCTGGATCGCCGCCCAGTTGAGCAACAACGCGGCGCCGATCACCAACGTGGCACGGCGAGCCGGCCCACGGAACGCGGCCTTGAGACCGGCCTTGCTGTGCTCGTCATAGTCCACGCCATAGGTCTGCGCTACGTTCTGCGCGTCGCTCACCGCGCCGCTTTTACGCAGCCGGCTGATGCGTTTGTGGATCTGGAACTGCGGGCTCTCCTTGAGCTTGCGCGCCATGATCGCGATCACGACAGCCGGGATCGCCGCAAAAACGAAGCAGCCCTGCCAGCCGATGATCGGCAGCAACAGCGCGGTCAACCCGGCGGCGATCAACGCGCCGACCGGCCAGCCGCCCTGCACCAGGCTGTAGATAAAGCCGCGACGCTTGGTCAACCGCGGATCTTCCGAGGCGCCGTACAGCTCGGTCAGATAGGTGGCGTTGACGGTTTCCTCGGCATAGCCCAGGCCGCCCAGCGAACGGATCAGGATCAGCGGCGATTTGCCCCACGCCCCGCCTATCGCAGTCAGCGCCGAGCACAACGCGGAACCGGCTACGGTGAAGATAATCCCTTTGCGTCGCCCCAGCTTGTCCACGATCGGTCCGATGGCCAGGGCGACCACGGCGGTGCCGACCGCCACCCAGGTCGCGATCTCGGCCTGCTCCACTTCACCCCATCCAAAGTGCCGGCCAATCTCCGGTAGCAGGGTGCCGAACAGGATGAAGTCGTACACCGCAAACACCCAGGCGAAAAACGCGATCCAGGTGGCGAAGCGCACCTCCCGGGAAGTCAGCTGCCGGGGTTTCCAGCCAGTCAGGTCAAGCTTGTTGTAGATGGACATAGATCGCGCCTCAAGGGGATGGGTGGACCCTGTAGGAGCGAGCTTGCTCGCGAAAATCGTCAACGATGACGCGGGCATCCTGGATGCACGCGGCGCTCTCTGGTTCTTCGCGAGCAAGCTCGCTCCTGCAGGGTGACGCTGGTTCAGGTACGCGGCTGGCGGCGGATGAAGTCATCGGCAATTTCGTCAAAGGTGACGAAGCGCACGCCGGCATGGCTCTGGATGTGTTCGATCAGACGCTCGAGCATCAGCAGCACTTGCGGGCGGCCGGACACGTCGGGGTGGATGGTCATGGTGAACACGGCGTGTTCGTGTTCGCGGTAGACCCAGTCGAACTGGTCGCGCCACATTTCTTCCAGGTGACGCGGGTTGACGAACCCGTGGCTGTTGGGGGCTTTCTTGATGAACATCATCGGCGGCAGGTCGTCGAGGTACCAGTTGGCCGGGATCTCCACCAGGTCGGTTTCTTCGCCGCGCACCAGGGGCTTCATCCAGGTATCGGGGTGCTGGCTGTAGTCGATCCTGGTCCAGGTATCGCCCTTGCGCACGTAGTAAGGGTGAAAGTCGTTGTGCATCAGGCTGTGGTCGTACTTGATGCCTTTTTTCAGCAGCAGTTCGTTGGTGACCTTGCTGAACTCCCACCACGGCGCCACGTAGCCGGTGGGGCGCTTGCCGGTGACCTGGGTGATCAGTTCGATGGACTTGTCGAGAACGATTTCTTCCTGCTCGGCGGTCATCGCGATCGGGTTTTCGTGGCTGTAGCCGTGCACGCCGATCTCGTGGCCGGCGTCGGCCACGGCCTTCATCTGCTCGGGGAAGGTTTCCATCGAGTGACCGGGGATAAACCAGGTGGTGCGCAGGCCGTAGCGTTCGAACAGTTTGAGCAGGCGTGGCGCGCCGATTTCACCGGCGAACAGGCCGCGGGAGATGTCGTCCGGCGAGTCTTCACCGCCGTAGGAACCGAGCCAGCCGGCCACGGCGTCAACGTCGACGCCAAATGCACAGAGGATGTCTTTAGCCATGGTGTGTCTCCTTAAATTGTCATTACGGATTCAACGCACAACGCTGCGCGCAGCAGGCGTGCGTCTTCTCCCGTCGGGACGCTGAGCAGCAACCCGGTGGGCAGCCCCTGGGCATCGCAGCCGCTGGGCAGGGTCACGCCCGGCATGTCGAGCAAACTGCCGGGCATGGTCAAGCGCAGGGTGGCGAGGTTGGTTTGAACGAACAGGTCATCGTCAGCTTCAAGCGCGGCTAACGGCGGGGCCACGTGGGCAACGGTCGGCGTAATCAGGACGGCGCCGTCGAGGTCTTCGATCAGTTGCTGTTGCAGGCGGCGGCGGGTGTCGGTCAGGTGAATCAGTTGGCTGGCCGGCAGTGAGCGCGCGGCTTCAAGGCGGCGGCGCACGCGAGGGTCGAGCCGGTCGGCGTCGGGGCTGTCGAGCAACGCCTGGTGCAGGGCGAAGGCTTCGAAGGCGCCGAGCCAGCCATGGTCTTTGATCAGCTCCAGCGTCGCCTGGAAGGCCGGGCATTCGCGCTCTTCGACCAGCGCGCCGTGGGCCTTGAGCTGCTCCACCGCGCGCAGCAGGTTGTTGCGCACGGCGGGTTCGACCTTCTGCTGCGCCAGCACGAAACGCTGGCCCTTGAGGCTGCGGGCGACGTGGCTGTGGCTGCGGCCATGCAGCAAGTCGTCGATGGCCAGGGCGTCACGCACGCTGCGGCTTATCGGGCCGAGGCTGTCGAGGCTGTGGGCCAGTGGAAACACGCCGTCGCGGCTGTAGCGCCGGCTGCTGCTGCGGTAACCCACCAGGCCGTTGAACGCCGAGGGGACGCGGATGGACCCGGCGGTGTCGGTGCCCATGGCGATGGGCACGATGCCGGCGGCAACGGCCACGGCCGACCCCGAGGAAGATCCGCCGGGGATGCGCGGTTGATCCTTGCCATGGGGATTGTGCGGCGTGCCGAAATGGGGGTTCAGGCCCAGGCCGGAATAGGCCAGTTCGCTGAGGTTGGTCTTGCCGACGCTGACCATTCCGGCACGACACAGCAGGCCGACGGTGGGTGCATCGAGCAACGCGACGGGCGCATGGCGGCGGTAGGCGGCGCCCGCCGTGGTGATGCTGCCGGCCACGTCGAACAGGTCCTTCCAGGCCAGCGGCACGCCATCGAATATGCTCAGCGGCTGGCCGGCGCGCCAACGTGCGGCAGAGGCTTGGGCTTCACGACGGGCGCGCTCGGGCGTCAGGCTGATGAATACCGACGGGACCTGGCTGGCTTTGTCGAGTGCCTGTTCGAGGGCTTGCACCGGGTCGCTGCGACCACTGGCGAAGTCCTCGGCCATTGAAGTGGCGTCTGACATCAGGATGACCCTCGCAAACGTACATATTAATAAAATGTACATTTTATAAAGGCAGCTTTCGTGCCAGTCTGTGCTCAACGAATTTTGCGCAGACAGCTTTTTTCGGCCAGAACCGCGAGGTAGAGGGTATTTGACGAGGTAAAAAATCTGGGCAGGCGGTAACTCATGCGTTTCAACGAAATAATGTACTTTTTATTAATAAGTACATTTTGGTGCAGAAAAGTAACAGGTCAACTTTCTAAGCCCCAAAAACGTGCCGCCGACGTGGCGCAGAGTGACAGGCGCATCTATGAGAGAATCCCCGGTCAACGGTCCCTCCACCTCTGAGAACGCAATGAAAGCAGTGTCCGCCTCGGCCTCCCGTTACGCGATGATTCACAAAGTGATGCGCGACGCGATCGTCAACGGCACCGCCCGCCATGGGCTGGTGTTGCTCGAAGCGCCGCTGGCCGAGTTGTTCGGCACCAGCCGCGTGCCGGTGCGCAAGGCCCTCGACCTGCTGCATGACGAAGGCTTGATCTGCCGCTTCAACGGCCGGGGCTACCTGATCAATCCGCAAGGCCTGGCCATGGAGCCGTTGCGCCTGCCCCTGAGCCATGCCCACCTGGGTCTTAACGGCGAGGACGAGTTGGTGGACACGCGGCCGCTGGGCGAACGCATCGTCGAGGAAATCGGCGCGGCGTTGTCCACCTGCATTGCCTTCGGCCACTACCGCCTGGACGAGCAAGCCGCCGCCGACCACTACGGCGTCAGCCGCGCGGTAGTGCGTGAAGCGCTGATGCGCCTGCGCGACCGTGGCCTGGTGGAAAAAGAGCCCTACTCCCAATGGCTGGCCGGGCCTTTGACCGCGCGGGAAGTCACCGAAGACTACGAACTGCGCGCCTGCCTTGAGCCCGAAGCCCTGCGCCAGAGCGCGCCCAACCTCGATCGCGAGCTGCTTGAAGCCATGCTGCAACGCGTGCTGGACGCCCAGGACAGTGCGCAGTGCAGCCTGGAGGCCATCGAGCAGATCGAGGAAGACCTGCACCAACGCTGCCTGGCCGGCCTGCAGAATCGCAAGATCGCGGCGCTGATTCGACAGGGGCAGAGCCCGATGATCATCAGTCGGATTTTTTATCGGTTGCTGGGGATTGGCGCCGACCCGGCGATGTTGGCCGAACATCGACTGATTCTGGAGTTGCTGCTGCACGGTGCGTTTGATGCGGCGGCGCTGAATCTGCGTGAGCATTTGCAAAGGGCCAGTCAAAGGATGTTGCAGCGGTTGAAAGTGTTGTCGGTGCTGCCCGAACAACCGCTGCCCGCCTACCTGCACAAAATCAGCTGACCCAACACAGACCAAATGTGGCAGGGGGCTCCCCCTCCCACACGACGCCAGCGTCGTTCTAAAAATTTCATGCAATATGTTGCTATCTCACCCCCACCATTGAAACCACCACTGCCCTGCCCCATCTAAGCACCATACTTCCTGATGCAGGTGCCCCATGAGCGACCAGCAAGACATCCCTGATTACGACCTGAACGACTACGCCGACCCAGAAAACGCTGAATCCTCGTCCAACACCGGCCTGGCCCTGCCCGGGCAGAACCTGCCGGACAAGGTCTACATCATCCCGATCCACAACCGGCCGTTTTTCCCGGCGCAAGTGTTGCCGGTGATCGTCAACGAAGAGCCCTGGGCCGAAACCCTGGAACTGGTGAGCAAATCCGACCACCACTCCCTCGCCCTGTTTTTCATGGACACACCGCCCGAAGACCCGCGCCACTTCGACACCTCGGCGCTGCCGCTGTACGGCACGCTGGTCAAGGTGCACCACGCCAGCCGCGAGAACGGCAAACTGCAATTCGTGGCCCAGGGCCTGACCCGCGTGCGCATCAAGACCTGGCTCAAGCATCACCGCCCGCCGTACCTGGTGGAAGTGGAATACCCGCACCAGCCGAGCGAGCCGACCGACGAGGTCAAGGCCTACGGCATGGCGCTGATCAATGCGATCAAGGAACTGTTGCCGCTCAACCCGCTGTACAGCGAAGAGTTGAAGAACTACCTCAACCGCTTCAGCCCCAACGACCCGTCGCCGCTCACCGACTTCGCCGCCGCGCTGACCTCGGCCACCGGTAACGAGTTGCAGGAAGTGCTCGATTGCGTGCCCATGCTCAAGCGCATGGAGAAAGTGCTGCCGATGCTGCGCAAAGAGGTCGAAGTCGCGCGCCTGCAGAAAGAGCTGTCCGCCGAAGTGAACCGCAAGATCGGCGAGCACCAGCGCGAGTTTTTCCTCAAGGAACAGCTCAAGGTCATCCAGCAGGAGCTGGGCCTGACTAAGGACGACCGCAGCGCCGACGTCGAACAGTTCGAGCAGCGCCTGGAAGGCAAGGTGCTGCCGGCCCAGGCGAAAAAACGCATCGACGAAGAACTCAACAAGCTGTCGATCCTCGAGACCGGTTCGCCGGAATACGCAGTGACGCGCAATTACCTGGACTGGGCCACCTCGGTACCCTGGGGCGTGTATGGCGAAGACAAACTCGACCTGAAACACGCGCGCAAGGTGCTGGACAAGCATCATGCGGGCCTGGACGACATCAAGAGCCGTATCCTCGAATTCCTCGCGGTGGGCGCCTATAAAGGCGAAGTCGCCGGTTCCATCGTGCTGCTGGTGGGCCCGCCGGGCGTGGGCAAGACCAGCGTGGGTAAATCCATCGCCGAATCCCTGGGCCGGCCGTTCTACCGCTTCAGTGTCGGCGGCATGCGTGATGAGGCCGAGATCAAGGGCCATCGCCGCACCTACATCGGCGCCCTGCCCGGCAAGCTGGTGCAGGCGCTCAAGGACGTGGAGGTGATGAATCCGGTAATCATGCTCGACGAGATCGACAAGATGGGCCAGAGCTTCCAGGGCGACCCGGCGTCGGCACTGCTCGAAACCCTCGACCCGGAA
This sequence comes from Pseudomonas sp. 34 E 7, assembly GCF_900005715.1. Classification (NCBI taxonomy): domain Bacteria; kingdom Pseudomonadati; phylum Pseudomonadota; class Gammaproteobacteria; order Pseudomonadales; family Pseudomonadaceae; genus Pseudomonas; species Pseudomonas sp. 34 E 7. The sequence continues at coordinate 33,243 of NZ_CVTX01000185.1, read as the reverse complement.
CAGAACGTCGAATTCCTCGACCACTACCTGGACCTGCGCCTGGACCTGTCCAAGGTACTGTTCGTGTGCACCGCCAACACCCTGGACTCGATTCCCGGCCCGCTGCTCGACCGTATGGAAGTGATTCGCCTGTCGGGCTATATCACCGAAGAAAAAGTCGCCATCGCCAAGCGCCACCTGTGGCCCAAGCAACTGGAAAAAGCCGGCGTCTCGAAAAACAGCCTGAGCATCAGCGACGGCGCCTTGCGTGCGCTGATCGACGGCTATGCGCGGGAAGCCGGTGTGCGCCAGTTGGAAAAGCAACTGGGCAAACTGGTGCGCAAGGCGGTGGTCAAGCTGCTGGATGAGCCGAACTCGGTGATCAAGATCGGCAACAAGGACCTGGAAAACTCCCTGGGCATGCCGGTATTTCGCAATGAACAAGTGCTGTCCGGCACCGGCGTGATTACCGGCCTGGCCTGGACCAGCATGGGCGGCGCTACCTTGCCGATCGAAGCGACGCGCATCCACACGCTCAATCGCGGCTTCAAACTCACCGGGCAGTTGGGTGAAGTGATGAAGGAGTCCGCAGAAATCGCCTACAGCTTCATCAGCTCGAACCTGAAGTCGTTTGGCGGTGACCCGAAGTTCTTCGACGAAGCCTTCGTCCACCTGCACGTGCCGGAAGGTGCCACGCCCAAAGACGGCCCGAGCGCCGGTGTGACCATGGCCAGCGCGTTGCTGTCACTGGCACGCAACCAGCCGCCAAAGAAAGGCGTAGCCATGACCGGCGAACTGACCCTGACCGGGCATGTGCTGCCGATTGGCGGAGTACGCGAAAAAGTCATCGCGGCGCGGCGCCAGAAGATTCACGAACTGATCCTGCCGGAGCCCAACCGTGGCAGCTTTGAAGAGCTGCCGGAGTACCTGAAGGAAGGCATGACCGTGCACTTTGCCAAGCGCTTTGCGGATGTGGCGAAGGTGCTCTTCTGACAGTTATGCAGTGCCTGAGCGGGCCTCATCGGGGGCAAGCCCCCTCCCACATTTTGACCGGATTTCAAAGGATGTACTCGGTCAAGTGTGGGAGGGGGCTTGCTCCCGATGAGCATAGGTATCTACAACTCTGCAGCGCCCAAACGTAACCACGATGCGAAGCGAGTCGCTCTTGATCTTGATCTTAGGCGCCCCGTTAAACCACGCTGGCCGAACGCAGGCTTGAATCCGTGGGCAACCCGGCAGGACGCCGGGTTAGCCGCCCCGCGCCA